>JBARMF010000194.1:0-9290 GCA_049802315.1 Candidatus Udaeobacter sp. | reverse complement strand
CGGATACGGTGGTGGCCGGCGTGACGGGGGCGGCCAGCGAAGAGGCGGCGGCTACTAGCCAACCGGCGTAGTCGCGGACACATGCTGCAGAGTCTGCTGTCTGAGCATTTGCGCTTGCCCCGATTTGGTTTTCTGCGCTCAGGATAGCGCAGCTCCATTGCGCAAATGTGGGCAGGGCTGGATTCGAACCAGCGAAGGCGTAAAGCCAGCAGATTTACAGTCTGCCCCGTTTGGCCACTTCGGTACCTACCCGTTTTAGCGCGAGGGATTTCATATATCCTCGCGCCTCACAGCTTGCAACTCCCGTTAGGTTTCGCAGTGTTGATAGCACTAACGTAACCGTTACGTTTTGATATGGCGCTTCTGCGCGGCCTTTTTTGGTTCGCTCTGTTCCTGGTCCTGACTTTTTGTTTCGTGGTGCTGTTCGAGTACGGGCCAGGCGATTTTGCCAGCGGAGCTGAGAAAGAGTATGCCCGGGTAAAATCGTTCGTCCTAAAGCGGACAGAAGAAACCAGGGAAAATAAAAAAGAGCGCTGAGCCTGGTGGTCAATCTACGTTGCAGCCATGGCGAGAGTTTCTATCGGCAGTGGTGCGAGAAATTCTTTTGCGTTCTCAATCTGCAACACGGACTGAGCAAGATGTGCTGCCAGGAAGCTGCTATCTGACGTCGGAGCGATCGCGGCTTGAGCGCGAATTTCGCACTCGGCTAATTGCTCGATAACGCGACCTACTTTCTCATTCAAATCGCGGCAGTCCGTAAACTGAACGGTGCAAACACCGGGCGCAGTGTTTTCCACAAAAGGACTGAGAGTAAACGCGTAGTGAAGCAAAATTTTCTGTATCGATTTTTCCTGGGCGGGTGCATGAACTTTGATGACCACCTGCAATGACCGCGCCAACGCCTGGCTCGGCGTCATTCCTTTTCGAATACCGGCGTTTTCAGCGGCTTCGTTCAGTTGGATGAGGACCGGTTTTCGTTCGTGTTCTTCGATCAATGCTACGGGTTTTTCGCAGAGTTCCGGCTGATGCCGCGTGGCTGCCTGCAAACAGAAATTCGGCAAATAAAACGTGGCGAACATCATTGGGCTCCTAAGAGGTAGGGACGGCGCGATGCGCCGTCCGGACATTGCAGCGCGATGTCCCTACCATGCGATCGTTTCACAACAATTCGGAGTCGTGAAAGCGCGTCGTCGGTTTCAAAAGTTTGAATGTCCCACAAATTTTCGAGAACCAGTTTCAGTTGCGCGCTACTGACCATTTCATATCGCGTGAGAACCAGACATGCCGTGGGCAGCACCTCCACCAACCGTTGCAAGCGATACCAATTGGTTTGCGGAATTTTACGCAATTCCTCCGGCGCGTTCAGCACCAGATCGACAATCACCAGCGGAAAATTACCGTCCCGCAAAAGCAGATCAGCCGCTTTGACGGCTTCAGATGCTTTGCTGCACCGGATCCAAAGCAGGTGTTGCAGCCATGCATTATCCAACCCGCAAGCGTCGAACGAATCGCGTCCATCAATCAGCGCCAAAAAATAATTATCGCGATACGCGCAATGGACGAGCGCATGAATGAGCGATGCGCTTCCCGCGCTCGTTCCCGGGCTGATCAATTCGGTGATCGCGCTACGCGGCAATCCGCCGCCAATCGGTTCCTTAAGAAAAGGTAAGCCGGTGATTAAGCGCCTCGCTGTCATGCACGAAGGATGAGGAAAACGCTCCGCCAACAGGTTGCGTAGATCGATAATTTTGGCGCTCGCAGCCATGGGAGACCAACATGGCGCGTCTGAAAATATGTTCAAGTGAACATTCACACGCGTCATCCTGAGCGCAGCGAAGCGGAGTCGAAGGATCCCGTTGTGCTAATCTTCCGTGTTGCTACGGAATTCCCCGACTTCGCTCGGAATGACGAGCCTATTCAATGTCGTTTCCGCCGCTCTTGCTTACGGATCAATGACACCATCACGCCTTGTATCTTAAGCTCGCGAGCCGGCACCAAGTCGGGATAACGCGGGTTTTCCGCCTTCAGATATGGGCGGCCGCGCTCCACCACATAACGCTTCAATGACGTTTCGCCGTCGATCAACGCCGCAACGATATCGCCATCGTGCACTTCTTTCGTGTCTTCCAAAATCACAATATCGCCATCAACAATATGCGCCCCGATCATTGAGTCGCCGCGCACCCGTAACGCGAACGTGCCTCGATTCTTCAATACATTTGCCGAACGTGTGTCGAGCGACACGTGTCCTTCGATGCTCTGCTCCGTCAATGCCGACATTCCAGCGGGAATCTGACCGTAAATTGGAATGTCGGTAATCCGAACCTTCATAGCCGGCGTTATCAATGCTCGAGCTTTGCGCGCGTGCCGGTTGAGAAAACCTTTCCGCTCCAGGGCCACGATGTATTGCATCACCGATGTTTGACTGGCGAACCTGAAATGACTTTGGATTTCGCGTGTGCTCGGCGTAATGCCTTTTTCACGTTGCTCGCGCTGAATAAAATCCAGCACGCTCCGTTGCCTGTCGGTAAGCATACAGGCATCCTCCTTCAAAGCGCAGACGCATGCAAGTTCAAATGAACAGATTGAGCTGCGCCTAACGAAAAGCTGCACGGGCAATAATTGTCCCGCGTTAACTGTCATTCCGAGCGCAGCGGAGTAATCCCTCATGGGCGGCTAAGTATGCGTACACGAACCGTCAATTGTGAGGTCCCTCGCTCCGCTCGGGATGACACGGAACGAACTACAACCGCACGAGATCGACTAGGAACTGGCACCAAAGGTAAATCATCCCGCGCCAGGAATATTTCACGTCGCCTGCCGCGGTTTGCTTGAGAACGCCTTTGTGAATGTTGTGCGCGATTTGGTCGCGCAGATCTTTTTCGATGTCAGCCTGGATCTGCTCTTCATCGAGTGGTTCGACCTCCGCAGGATCAACTTTGTTTCGCCGCAAAAATTCGCGATGACTTTGATCGAGCTGCCAGAAAGATCTATCCGGTCGCTGCCGATTGATCCGGAACGCGGGAGAGAGTTTCAACCCATAGGACAACGGATAATTCCACGTTGTCCAAACCGTGCCGTCCTTGGTGCGCGACGAAATGCGCAGATAATAGAATGAAAAATCGCGCTGCTCATTCAGGCAGACCGCGGCTTGGGCACGATCTTCCTCTCTGTAAAACAGTCGGAAAAACTGCCGGTAATCTTCCCAATCCCACCCGGCATCGCTCACATAAACGAACTGTTCGTCTTCGATCTCGCGCGTGATTTCGCTAAGCGCCGGGAAGGTGTCTGACGATGGCGGACTTTTCGGTCGAAGCTGTTTTTCTTTCGGAAGTCGTAACGCCCGGATCCGGGTAAGAATTTCCAGCCAAGGCAGAAACAGCCAGGCTAGAGCCGCAACCAGGCCCCACACCCAATTGTTAGTAGCAAAATAAAATCCAAGAAAGGTGGCGGCAAGAATCCCCAGCGCCCCGGCCTTTTGCGTATATGAGTTGTGGAAGGTGCGTAGAGCTACGCTGAGCACGGCTACGCCGAGCGTAAGAAGAAGACCGAAAAGCATCACGGAACAACGTGTCTACGGATTGATCTGATGCTCATTCAGAAATTTTTGTAGCTGATTGGTGTCAAAATTCGCCAAAACCTTATCGCCCGCCACAAACGTGGGCACGTACGTTTGATCAGAAAGCTGCTTCATCTCTTCGTACGCCTGCCGATCTTTGCCAACATCGATCTCCTGGAAGCAATAGCCTTTCTCGCTAAGAAAATCCTTCGCATCAATACACCAGGAACACCACTCGCGGCTGTAGAGTCTTAACTGCATCGGCGGGCGGAAATAAACCAGTCGCCGCCTCGCCGTCAAATCGCCCCTTTTGAATCGCCTGTTCCCTTAAGGCTAGTATGACTTCGCCCAAACAACGCGACGCGCGCTCGGTTCACCAGTAAAGATGCATTGGCCCGGCTCTGAAGAACTATCGAGCGGAATAACGCGGATCGTAACTTTCAGATCGTTCTTAATCTGTTCTTCGACTTCGCGCGAGCCGTTCCAGTGTGCGAGCGCAAAGCCGCCGTGGATTTCGGGTTTCGAAGGGTTTTTCGCGGTGAAGAAGTCGTAGAAGTCTTTCTTCGAATTTATCTCGTGGGTGTTCGCGTCTCGAAATTCCTTCGCACGCGCATAAAGCGATTCCTGAATCGAGACAAGAATCTCCGAAGCGCGCGCGGTGAATTCGTCCATCGGCATCGACTCCTTGTTCTTCCCCGGTTGATCTCGGCGGCTCACTGTGACCGAATTTTTTTCGAGATCACGCGGCCCGATCTCGACTCGTAGCGGCACACCTTTTTTAATCCAATCCCAATTCTTAACTCCGCCGCCGAGATCGCGCCGATCGACTTCAACCTCAATCGCAACGTCATCGAGAAATTTTTTCGCACGTAACGCCGCGGCTAGTCTGTCGCAGGTTTCCAAAACGTTCGCGCGCGTCTCTTCCTTGGGAGTGATTGGCAGAATAACGACGTGCGTCGGGGCGATGCGCGGCGGCAAAATGACGCCATCGTCGTCGCCATGTGCCATCACGACTGTGCCCACCATGCGCGTCGTCATGCCCCAGCTCGTGGTCCAGCCAAATTCCTGTTTGCCTTCACGCGTTTGAAACTGAATTCCGCTCGCACGGGCAAAATTCTGCCCGAGAAAATGCGATGTGCCGGCCTGTATGGCCTTGCGATCCTGCACCATCGCTTCGAGCGCCATGGTTTCCACCGCGCCAGGGAATTTTTCGCTGTCCGATTTTAAACCCGAGAATACAGGAATCGCGCAACGTTCTCGCACAAAGGTTTCGTAGACGCCCAGCATCCGCCTGGTCTCTTCTCGCGCTTCGGCTTCCGTTTCGTGTACGGTATGGCCTTCCTGCCACAAAAATTCGGTTGTGCGCAGGAACAATCGCGTCCGCATTTCCCAGCGCACGATGTTGCACCACTGGTTGATCAGTATCGGCAAATCGCGATACGATTGCACCCATTTCGCGTAGCTCGCGCCGATGATCGTTTCGCTCGTCGGCCGAACGATCAGCGGTTCGGTTAGTTTCGATTCGGGGTCTGGAACCAAGCCGGCTTCCTTATCCAGCTTGAGCCGGTAATGCGTGACCACGGCACATTCCTTGGCGAAGCCTTCGACGTGCTCAGCTTCCCTGGCGAAATAACTCAACGGAATGAACAAGGGGAAATAGGCGTTGCGATGACCGGTAGCGCGAATCAGCGCGTCGAGCTGCCGTTGCATGTTTTCCCAGATCCCGTAACCCCACGGACGAATGACCATGCATCCCCGGACGTCCGAAGGCTCGGCCAACTCCGCAGCGCGAACCACCTGCTGGTACCACTCCGGAAAATCTTCGTCGCGTCGCGGCGATATCGCACTCTTTGGATTTTGTGAACTTGCCATCGTAAAATTGCCGTTTCACAGAAACGCCCTACATTGTAGGGCGGCTGTGTCAGTCGCCAAGAGGTGTTTTTTACGGCGGATGACTTGCGCAAGGAAGACGCAATTATCGACGTAAATCGGTCACACTCAGGTTGACAGGTCCTTACCGCTCCCGTAGTTTTCGTGCCCTTTTTCCAGCGATGAAAACGTTTTCTGCCAAAGCCAGCGAAATCCCACGCAAATGGTGGTTGATCGACGCCAGCGACCAGGTGCTCGGAAGAATAGCTGTGAAAGCAGCTAATCTGCTACGGGGCAAAGAGAAAACTGTTTTTACCCCACACGTGGACACGGGCGATTTCGTCATTGTCATCAACGCGGAAAAGGTGCGACTCACCGGAAAAAAGGAAGAACAGAAAAGTTATATGAGCTTTTCCGGCTACGTCGGCGGACACAAAACCGAGAGCGCCCGGTCGCGCCGCGCTCGTCATCCTGAATTGCTAGTCGAACGCGCCGTCCGCGGAATGATTCCGCACAATCGGCTCGGCCGGAGTGTTTATCGGAAGCTCAAAGTATATCGTGGCGATGCGCATCCGCATGCCGCGCAACAGCCCGAAGCTGTCAAATTTTAGAGGTCGTGATCTATGCCACAAACTGAGGAATTCATTGCCACAGGTCGCCGAAAGACATCAGTCGCTCGCGTTCGCATGATGTCGGGCAGCGGAAAAATCGATATCAACGGCCGGACCTTCGAGGATTATTTTCCGACTGTGCCGTTGCAGAATGTGGTATTGCAACCTCTGCAGAATGCGAAAGCAGTTAACACCTACGATGTGTTCATTCGCGCCAACGGCGGCGGTATTATGGGCCAGGCTGGCGCGGCACAACTCGCGATAGCGCGAGCGCTTCTTCAAGTCGACGCAAATTTGCGAGGCCCACTCAAAGCCGAGGGCCTACTGCGGCGCGATCCGCGCATGAAAGAGCGAAAGAAATCCGGGCAACCCGGCGCGCGGAAGCGGTTCCAGTTCTCCAAGCGTTAAGAGGTAGGGCGGGCAGTCCTTTGCCCGCCGAACCTGGCGCGCACGGAGTGACGCGACCTACCCCTACGGTTTCTTCGGCGGCGGCGCGGGCGGAGCTTGCGGCGCTGGCGCGGCAGGAGCCAACATTGGCGGGATGTTTGGCACCGCCACCGGTGGCGGCGGCGGCGTGGTAATTGGCTTCAGCAGGCGCAATTGCTGCATCGCCTCCCCCGCCCAAAAACTCCTTTGGTATTGCGTGAGGACGTTCTCGCAGATGCGCCGAGCGTCGTCGTTCCGATTTTTCGCCTTTAGAATGTATACCTGCGAAAGCATGGCGAGCGGCGCAGTGTAACTATTGGGATAATCCGACGCGATCTGTTTATACATCGCCAACGCTTCATCCGTTTTGCCCATCGAATCGAGATTAGCCGCCGTCGCCATCTTCGCCGTGCTCACAAGCTCATGCTTGGGATATTTCGAAACAAATGTTTCGAGCGTTTTGTTTGCCTCAATGAATTTCGTTTCCTTCCGCTGCGCTTCAGCGAGCAAAATGTACGCATCGGCGCCAGCAGGCGTATTGGGGTAAGCAGCGATTACCTGTTGGTACTCTTGCGCGCTATTCGCGCTCGCCAATGCGGATGATGCGGCGGCCGCACGGCGATCGGCATAAAACCGATAACCGGTGAACGCAGTGACTGCGACTAGAACAATGAGCACCGTGGCGATAATTGGGTTTTTGAAACGCTCCCAAAAAAAGCGCGTTTCCAGTGCGACATCGCGAGAGGGAGGTGGCGCTATTGGCATAAACGTTGTGTGCTGGATCAGTTTGAAAACCGGGTAAGCGTGGTCTTATGCCACGCGAAGGTTTGTCGCGCAAGCGGTGGAAACAACCACAACGTGCCCTGTCATTCCGAGCGAAGCAAAGAATCTCAGTTCATCATTTGTGGCGAGGCGGCAAAACCGAGTGGCCAGAGATGTTTGAAATCCTGGCCTCATGCTTCGCATTAACCACATCTCAACGCATGATTTGGACGAAGACATGCGTCTTAGCGTAGACACGGACGACGTTTCCCGTATTCGACTCGTGCGCGTGGAACGCAGCGGCGACATCAGCTTCATCAAAAAAAATAAGTTGACCCATATGGCATATCATTTAATGGAACTGACGACTCATGAGAACGAAAAAAAGGTGGATCAAACCGACGCTCAAAACGGTGCCAATCTTTTTTGAATGCACCTGTTACGCCGGCGCGGTCTGATCGGGCGGGAAATTAGATCATAAGGTCGGTTGATTCGGATCCAAATCCTCGGCAGCGCGGCCGGCGGCGGTCTGCCGCAATGGAACTGTGCCTGTGTAAACTGCGTCGCAGCGCGCGCGGGAAAAATTGAACCTCAGACGCAATCGAGCATCGCGATCGGCGCCGGCTCGGAAGAATTTCAGAACTGGTGGTTAATAAACGCATCGCCTGATCTGCCCCGGCAAATCGAAAGCGCGACGAGATTGCAGCCTCGCCGCAACAATTCATCACGCAACACTCCGATCGCAGGTGTTTTTCTGACCAACGCAGATATCGATCACGCGCTGGGCCTGTTGCTCCTGCGCCAACAGGAGAAGCCGCTCGTCGTTTACTCGACTGATGAAACACGAACTGTACTTGCGTGGCTCGACCGCGCTCTCGCGCGGTTTTGCGGAATCGAATGGCGCACCGTGACGCCGGAGTTCCAATCTCTGGACTCCGGCATGGCATTTCGAGCGATTGAACTGCCCGGCGGCGTTGCATTTCAATTCCGCGATGACACATCCGGCCGAATTGCTCTGTTCGCACCGAGTGTCGGCAGCTTCACTCAGCAACTGCGCGACGCGGTTCACGCATCTGATCTTGTCATGTTTGACGGAACGTTCTGGAGCGAGGGAGAACTCGGTCGAGTACGGCCGGGCGCTCGCAGCGCGCGCGAGATGCATCATTTGCCGATCAACGACGGCAGCTTTGATCTGTTGCGCCAATCGCCAGCGCGCTGGAAGATTTACACCCACATCAACAACACCAACCCCATCCTGATGCCTGGCTCACAAGAACGCGCTCAACTTGAGCAGGCGGGAATAGAGGTGGCGCTCGATGGATTAGAGATCGTCTTGTAAATACCGATGTCATGTTGAGCGAAGCGAAACATCTCTGGCCTATCTCCGGTTCGGCACTCCGCCATTGGTCTGAGATTCTTCGCTCCGCTCAGAATGACACAACGCGACGGTTTGGAGAGAATGCCTTATGACCGCTGAGCTCTGGGATCGGGAAACGTTCGTTGAAAAATTGCGAGCGATCGGCGGGCGCGCTTATCACGATAAGCATCCGTTCCATGTCGCGATGAACGAAGGCCAGCTTTCTCCGGACGCGCTGAGTGGTTGGGTCGCGAACCGGTTCTATTATCAGCGGAACATTCCGATTAAAGACGCCGCGATTCTCGCCAACTGTCCAGTGCGCGAAGTGCGACGGGCCTGGATTCATCGCATTCTCGACCACGACGGGGTAGCTCCAAGGAGGAGCGGATTTCAGTCCGCCCAACCGGGAGAAATTTCGGTGGCTGGGAAGCCGCCGCTCCTTGACGAAGGCGGGATCGAAGCCTGGCTGCGACTCGGTGAAGCATGCGGACTGTCGCGTGACGAGCTACTGGATAATCGCCATCTATTGCCGGGGGTTCGATTCGCGGTGGATGCGTACGTGAGTTTCGCGCGCAGTCAGCCGTGGCCAATCGCCATCGCGTCGTCGCTGACCGAGCTTTTTGCGCCCGATCTGATGAGTTCCCGGCTTGCCGCCTTCGAAAAATTCTATGGGTGGATTGATGCTCGCGGACTTGATTATTTTCGT
>JBARMF010000193.1:0-3287 GCA_049802315.1 Candidatus Udaeobacter sp. | reverse complement strand
GGCACCATCTTCATATTTGCTGCCAGGCACGACACAGCGAAACCCGGCGAAGATCTGCCGCCAGAATTTCTTGGCTGGATCTTTGCTGTGATCGGATCGGGGCTCTTCCTGTTCGGCTTGGCAATCGCGATCTGTATTCTAATCGGCGGACGATCTCTCGCACTCCGCAAACGTTACTCGTTCGCCATGGTGATGGCCTGCATCGAATGCATTTTCGTTCCTTTCGGAACAGTCCTTGGAGTATTTACGATTGTTGTTCTTTCCCGCGAGTCCGTGAAGGAACTATTCTCCACCGCAGGATTACAACAGTCTGGATGAAACTATCGAGCAGAAAACCTGTAGTAACCCTCAGGCGAGATGTTTGCTTACATTGCGCCAAACGCAAACCCGCAGCGGCGAAGTTTTCTTAAGGGGTCCCGCCGCCAACACCACCCTGCATCCCCAGGCTGTTTGGCCCTTGGGTGTTCTGCATTTGTTGCCGGTGGAATGCTTCGGCACTGGTTCTTTGCGTGTTCAACGCTCCGGCATCAGCGTTTCCATTGTCGTTCACTTCAACCCAACGACCGCCGACATGGCTTCCGGTGGTCGCGGGCATCCAGACCATATGCTTTCCGCTCTTTCCGGCTGCGCCTTTTCCGGCTGCGCTCGCTTGCTGCGTTGATGCAGGCTTCAAATCGAAATTCAATTGCGTCGGCTTGTCCGCTTTGGTTTGCGTGTTCGTGATCGAGGCCTTTATCGCGCCATTCACGACGAGCGTGACGCGGTAAACACCAGCTGCCAAGCCATTGGAAACATAGCGACCACTCCCATCCGTCTTTACGGTTTGGAGCAGTTTTTTGCCGTCTCTCGACTCGATCCGCACGTCGGCGCCCTTGATCGCGTGTCCTTTTGGATCCTTCACGACGCCCTGAATCGCTGATGGCCCAGCCCATGCGGTTGCGGCACAAAGAATCAACCCGATAAACCCAATTTGAAGTGATTTAGTAAACATATAGATAGAGTTTTATACTACTTCCTACAGGAAAAAGGAAACGAAGTTCCTAAATTTTTTTAAACAGTCGAAAGCCCTCTAATTCGAAATCGGAACACTTCGTCCGAAACGTCGCAGAGCCCCGTTTGTCTGTGGCGCCTAGAATCGCTTCTTCAATCCGACGTACCAGAACCGGCCTTTAACGCTGGCAATGGACTCGTCGTAACCGTTCTCAAACGACCCAGCTACAAACGGCGGATCCGCGTCAAATACGTTTTGCATTCCAAGCGTGACAGTCGTGTTATTAAGCCACCACTGCCAGGTGCTGCAGCCATACTCGGCCGTGGAAACCGGCATGAGGTTTTTGTCGTTACCGTCCTTCATCTTCGTTTTCTTACCGCCATCCTTGGCAAAGCCGGGGACCTCAGCCGCTGCAGGGGCCGTCAGGTTAAACGTGTAGTTCAAAATCAGATCAAGTGTCGTCCACGCCGACACCTTGCGTGCGCGAACTTCGCCGAACGCGGGGAGTCCACCGCTTCTGGGCTCATTTAGCTTCGTCGATCCTGTCAGGCTGACATTGTCGTCCTGGTACTGACTGGTCCAGTGAACGATGGCGCCAACGTCCAAGCCCTGCATCCACGTGGCACTGGGGCCGTCGTAGAAGATACTAAAGTTAGCCCGATTCCACGGCAGCGAGCTGGTTAACGCCAATCCGGGCGGTAGGAATGAACCTGCAATACCGAAACGCTTTGTAGCTGTATTCGGTTGAAACGACCCCCGCGATAGCCAGGTGCCATTGACCGTGGCCGTCAACCGGCCATAATCTCCATGGCCGAGAATCGTAGAGTCCAGAATATAAGTCGCTTCGTAGTCGAGACCTTCAAAGATTGCGCCGGAAAGATTCTTACTGGGATCAATAACCAGGGTGACCGGCCCAGCCTGACCGGGAATTGCACTAGGTCCACGGAAAACAAGGCGCCCATTCTGCTGAACCCCCGGCGTCGGCGGATTACTCTCGATAATGAACTGCGCGCCGAGAGTCGCTACGACGTCGCGCAAGTCGATATGCCACCAGTCGGCGCTCAGTGTCAGTCCCTTAATCCACTTGGGACTGTAAACAATTCCGTAGGTCCATTCATAAGCGACTTCGGGATGAAGAAAAGGATTTCCAATAGTGCGTTCCTCAATCTGTGGGTTGGTTTGTCGCGAAAATGGGTCGACTACCACCGGGAAAACCTGCGACGATGCAGGCGTCAGCTCCCCTAAGGTCGGCGCACGGAACCCTTCACTGTAGCTGCCACGCAGAGTCAGGGCGCCGATGTACTTGGAATCAAGCGGTTGCCAACGCAGGGATACCTTTGGCTTCTGCGAGTTATACCTGGTGTGCGCAGCCGGCATCCCCGGGAACAATCTGGAAGGTAACACGGTAGAAGTATTGTTGCTGAACCATTCCTCGCGTTCAGCGAAGTCTACCTCGAGGCTATAGAACAACGGGAAGTTCCACGTTGGGCTGGTGAATGGCACCCGCACCTCTTCGTAAATTCCCCAGACGTCCCGGTTCACACGGAAGCTTTGACCGTCTACCGAGCCGATGGTTTGGAACGCGTTATTGAGCGCGTCGCGATCGCGAGTAAACCTGGGTGCCTGGTATTCGCCCCCAATCGCAAACGAAACTGGACCGGCGGGAAAGGTGAACAGGTCACCGTTAAAAGTCGCATAGCCAATAGGCAATTCGTACTCGCCTGAGTTATGCAACGTGACGTAAACCGTTTGTCTGGCCCGTTTGCTATTGCGACCATTAATTCCCAGGAAAGGATCAAACGCTGTGGCCGGATTCGTATCCAGCAGCGCGTCGCGCAACCCGGGCTGGCTCACTTCACCAACGGAGAGATTCTGTCCTTCGTTGCGAGAGTAACGGAAACCCATCTCCCAGTTCCACGTTTTAAAGTAATCCCCAAATTCTCCCATCTCGCCACGTAGACCAGTATCAAAGAGTTGGTCCAGGTACGTGAATTTCTCTGCTCTGGTCCCGGTATCATTGGTGCCGCGAAAGCGAACACCGGTAGTCATAGGAACCGCCACGCCGTTAATAACAAGAGTTGCGTCTCCGACTGTGAAGGGATTAAAGGGATTCGAGATTGGCACACTAATACCACTAGGACTGAAGAACGTGGTAGTGCCCGGCGCGTGGAATGGATCCGGCGTAAACGGCACGGCCGCTAGCGATGAATCGAAGAACGAGCGAGCGTATTTGAAGTCGGCAAACAGGGTCAGGTACTTCTCGCACAGGTCGCGGGTAAATGAGCCATAGTATACC
>JBARMF010000192.1:0-4553 GCA_049802315.1 Candidatus Udaeobacter sp. | reverse complement strand
TTCCAGGAGCCGGAGGAAGTGCGACGCATTCTTCTCTGCCGTAGGAAACACGTGATCTACCAAATGTGTCCGGGACCGAAGCCATACATCTTGTTGACGGTATCCTTGCTAACCGCCATTTGTTTATTTCCTTATCATTAATCTCATGAGAATTAGATGATCGTCAACTTTGGGAAGGCGATTAATCCCATTTGGTGACCTTGCAACGCAGCCGAAGGGACACCGCCTGAAAGTACGAATCGCTCAGCTTTTGCGTCGGCAAACGCCGATGAGTCGCCCCCAATGGATTGCTGATCGGTTACAAATAGGCAGTGCTAGTTATGTTTCAAATTTGCTCCGCAGTGTCGATAGTAGCTCTGATCCCACCCGGACCCCGAATCCCATCGGACCCATCTGATTTTGGAACATTTTATTAACGGCGGAAACCATTTGAGCAAGATCGCGTTTACCGTGTCGCAGCGCATGCTGCCGTCCACTAATGGACGCGAGATAGCTGCGCCGCGCCGCCCCGAGAGCTTCCCGGGAGCAGCGCGGCGCGCGATTCGTTGCCGTCTGTCGAACACTCGAGCTCAAGGCTTAATGAACATTTGAGCTGAGTTAGGTTTGCCTACGGCATATCCAAGGCCGGGATTCAGAGTTACCACAATGCTCTGCGCCTGGCGACCGACTGATGCGCGGGGATCGGGCAATGTCTTGACGAGGATTACTCCTAAGCCGGCTTGTCCGATGGAGGCGGGCGGGACAAGCGGAGTGTAATCAACTCCTGGGATAGCTGTGCCGCTCACAGAGAAGTTTACGAAGGTTGTAGCGAGCGCGATTTTAGGATTCGCGCTCACCACGAATGCACCGATTTTTCCTCGGGTAACATTGTCAGTGCTATGGATGGTGACAACCGGGAGGTCCACAGGGTCAGGGCCACCCTGAGGGGTTGGCTCCGCCTCGATGACTGGTGCAAGTGCAAACGCAAGCGCGAACGCTATGGCTATGAACACGATGTTTTGATTTTTCATTATTTTATTTTCCTTTCATTGTTTTGGCCTTCTTTGATCTCTCGTCATTGAGAATTCATTTCTGGCCTTACGTGTAACTTGGACAACGTTTTTGCGGTGCGCGCTAGCTTGCAAAAGTAACGCAGTTGTTACGCAGCTAAACGGATGCAGCCGCCGTGTTTGTTCCTTACTTCTCTGATTAACGCAACTTACTTCGAAGACTTCAAAGAACTCGACAATGGCACCCTCTTACCAGCCGGTGATATTGGCGGAACACGCATCTGATAAACGCTCACACTTTAGCTGTCACTCTGCGGATCTGTGAAGTTACAACGGCGTTACTTTTGCGATGCAACGCGCCGCTACAAACGGTTATCGATGTAGTTGACATGAGAATCATGATCCCGCTTCCTCAGCAATCAACACGAACCGCGGCTACGAAAAGAGTGTAACAAACATGAAATCTACCACATCAATGTGCATTCGCGCCTCTCGTCTCCTTGCTGATGGATATGTGTGCAGAGAACGGCCGGATTATCTGATCGAGCTTGTTGCCTTTGGAATAACCATGATCATTGCTATTTTGTCGCTGGCTAACGCTACGGCGACACTTAGATAGCGCGGATAAAGATCAGCGGCAGTCGAATCACCCAGCAGGTCCAGACATTATGGCTGCGTGAACCGTGGAAGAAAAGCGAATGTGAGAAATAGAGAAAGGAAAACAGGGCAAGCCCAATTTGGCCCTTATTCCACCCCCTGAACCGACTACCGCTCGATCAGGAAGGCCATGGCGGGGGCAGTTGCGCGCAACCGCCGTAACTGGCAGCGATCTGAGTGTCCATCCGCGACCAAAGATCGAACGCGTCTAACTCCGCGATGGTGAAGGGATGCAGACTGGCCGCCACGTTACCGTTGGCGTGTGATCTGCCGGCGGCCTGATCGTCGCAATAAAGGCGTAAAAGGACCAAGGGCAGATACTGAATGGCTAGCTCCACGGTTCGCCTGCCGACGTTCTTGTTTCGCTTACTCTCCGACACCCCGGCGCCAAACCACGAGTCATATGTAGTTTGACTAATGAGTATCTCCGACATTGGGAAAATGGGATCCGACATCGGGAAAGCAGGGTCCGGGCGAATATAAGAGTGATAGGGATCGTCGGCGTGACTGAGATACACTCTGTCGGCAGAAAAGTAAGGAAGCGCGTGACCGGCCTGATGGTCGTGCACGACGGGTATGTTTACGGTGCGCAGAATCGCGCGGAGAAATCCGGCTGTGCCGTGACAAGCCGCCGTCCAATTTCGTTCCCCATAGGCCGGATTCGCCAGATCAGTCGTGCCAGTGATGGTGCGCAAGACAGGCGCAAAACCCCGGTAACCCCATATGTTCTCAAAAGTCTCAGCCGTGTATGCGCCAAGCATATGGTTCAGATAGAGACGACACCACTTAATCAAGCGCACGATTGTGCCTTGGCGAGTTTTACCGATGAGATCGCTATTCTTAAGAAAGGCATACATCGTGTCAGGCGCCGCCGGCACGACCCAGCCGCCGGGCACATCCTGTAATTCGTAACCGTTATCGTTGGCAGTCCAGACAAAGAACTCACGGCTATCGAACAGAATTGCCCGGTTACTCTGCGAGTAACTCCCCGCCCGCCACGCGACCCGGGCGCCGATCTCCATGGCGAGACTTTGCCCAACGGAAGCAAGATATAATGCCCAGGCATCGGTAGTGGACAAGGCTGTGGTAGGATAATCGTTGTTTCCGGGATGAAGAAGGTTAGGCGGCGGATCGGTCAGTCCGGTCGAGCTCATTCTCCAGGCGTCGGCAAAAGCTGCCTGAAGTGCGTCCTTGCGCCATTGCGCCCAGCCCGAATAGGCGTGTGGTCCGCCCGGTTTTTCCCAGATGATGCTATTGCGAATCTTCTGCTCGTTAACAAGCCAATAATCGACGCTCGGGCTAAAAGAGGCCAGAATGCCGGGGGGAATTTCCTCCACTTGCAGTTCTTGCTGCACTCGGTCGTAGCTGAGCGAGCGCGCCTTTCCGAGAAGGCCGAGGATAAGGTCGGCTTGCTCCTGCGAAACCAACTCCACCTGTTCGCCGTTACGGAACGAGAGAAGCAGAGTTGTCCCGCCGCCGGGCCGGTGAATCACACGATAACGCGCGATTTCCTCCAATTGCGCATCCGCCCGCTTGGCAGTCGTGGCCATATAGGGTCTTTCTCGTCGAAGCTAGCAGAGCGTCGGGGCGCTGGCAATGGGCGAAGGTTTTTTAAACTAGCGGATTTGGCAACGATTAAGGGTCAGATCTACTCCCAGTCAATTTTTCTGATGAGCGCGATTGCGTCCGTTTTCTCAAGCTGAGCGGAATCGGCGCAAAGGTTTGAGGTGGCGAGTCTGTGTTTATTTTGACGGCTTTCGGACGAAAGTCTCCCAACTCAAGCCGATCCAGGACTCCGTTGGACCTTTGTGAAATCAGGCCGCTTCGTAGATCTACGGCTTCCGGTATTGACATCGGCAATCAGTTTGTTGTTGAAAGTGTTATGACAATTCACCAAAGAACGGGGCGATACATTTTCTTAGTCTCTGTTTTCATGTGGGGTTTACAAGCGCCTGCTGCAACAGCTCAAAACAAAAAAAGCGGTGTAACAGTTTCGTACGAGAGTTCGGGCAGCTCCCGAGTCGCGCGATTCAAAAACTCAAATTCGTATCATGTGCGAGTGGAGTTCTCATATAACGGCACAAGAGTGCACGGTTCAGCTGAGGCGTCTGGTCAGGATGCGGTTTTTGTACCAGCCAATTATTCCGCCACGTACGGTGGCAATGGGATTTCTATTACGTCGGTCCGAATCACTAGTGTTATTCGGTCGGACTGAGGCCGCCCAGGCCATTACAATAATATTCGGGTGAGGAATCTGGACGTTTCGATACGGCCGCGTCCCTGCTCAAGAAAAAACTGCAGGAGCGAGCCTTTACTGCCAACCGAGCCTTTTCTGAGTGATCCATCGGACGGCCTGATAGCGGACGACTTGTAGTTTGTCGTATTGAGCAGATGAGAGAATCGCTTTCAACTGCGGATCGGACTGCTTCTGAAGGGACGTAGCCTCTTGTGTTTTTTGAACGTTCGAAAGCGAATTGTTGTTTCTGATTGCCATCACCTTTTGTCCTTCAGTGGCAAGAATGGGCGCTATTTGGGCACTCTGCTGAGGCGACACACTTAAGTTTTGTTGCAAGCAGCTTTGATATTGGGTCCACCCCGCAGTGCCCGGTCCCGGTACGTCGCCGGGGATTTGTGCAGCGACACCTTTAGGGCAACCATAGAACCACCACGGACGTGTTTGGGGTTGAACCGACGGCGTAAGAGCCGGCAGCAGAAAGATACCCAACAACAGAGTCACTCCGCTTCGTCGAATGCAGTTTTTCATTTCTTAATCCTTTCCTTCGGCTCAATTGTAACGATGCGGGTCTGGGAACTCAAGCCCGATCGAACGCGCAATTGAACATCCGCAAAATAGGGCATTTGTGGATCTACGGCCAGTTCAAGCTCCAGCCGGCGTTCTTAGATTGT
>JBARMF010000191.1:0-26403 GCA_049802315.1 Candidatus Udaeobacter sp. | reverse complement strand
GTCTCGAAGTTGAGCTTCGCTTCCGTGCTTGTAGGTTCAGGATTCCAATCGCCGGCGTGGCGGAATTGGCAGACGCGCTGGACTCAAAATCCAGTGGCCGCAAGGTCGTGTGGGTTCGAGCCCCTCCGCCGGCAATGAATTCTCAATTCAATCGTCGAAGTCGGATCTTCAACGTTGGGCGACAATCGCGATCTATCGTTTCGTCTCATCTGGAAAGAAACGCTTCCAAACCAATTCATAGGGATCGCCAGCTTTGCTTTCGGGATACTTTTTCCGCACATCTGCCAATGTCATCAAAGAGCCATCTTGACTGGGATCGGAAGCGCTCACTGCGCTGGCAATATCTGCCAACCATGGAGGCGCAGGTTTTGCTTGGAGTTTTTTAGATGCATCGTCCTGCGTCCGATACAGAGGACTGACGTCAACGAGGCGCACGCTATCAAACACGTTGAACATTGCGCCTGATAAAATCAGCAATCGCTGGCCATCCAAACTGAACTGTGGAAATCCGAGTGAGCCGCGGAATACCACGGGCTCGGCCGGCTTTTCCCTGTGCGCACCCTTTGCAACGTCAACTCGACCGTACAGCGAAGTGGCGACGAGACGTGTGGCATAGTCGCCTGGTCCGACGATCAGTCGCATGAACTGGTCGCGGAAAGTCGGCGGCGGGATCGGGGTCACTTTTCCGTCGCGAAGATTAAGAGTTCGCACGCTGTTCCAACTCGTTAGGGTAATTTCGTCATTGCCGGGACCGAAAGCGATGCCGTTTGGCAGGAAACCTTCGGACAACCGAATGGAATCTTTTCCGTTTATGGGGAATACCTGGAGATAGTCGTCGCTGAATGAAAATAAAGCTACCTTGCGCAGTGCTGGCGCGTCGGGATCCACAGACACTGCGGCCATGCCGCTATGGTATGTGGCGAAAGCAAGCGCCACGATTTTCATGTCCGTGAGTCGCTTGGATCTATCGACGAGTTCCCGGAACGTTCCCTCGACCTGGAAAAAGGCGCATTCAGCCTCGTTCGTGCCGCGCGCATTAACAATGACAAGCCGATCTGACTCGTTAGACCATGCAAAATTAATGCGGGAGCCTCGAAGCCGCTGAATTTCCAAGTCCTCGCCCGTGGCGTCGTACGTTCGATTCTGCATCGACCATCGCCAGACCTGAATTTTGCATGGCTCATGGCCAGCACCGGCGGGTGTGGGCGGTGCTCCCTGTGCAGGCGCGCCTTGCACGCCGCTCTCTCCATCGGCGCCCGAAGCAAGCGTTGGTGGAATGATCAACAACCAGCGTCCGTCGGGGCTGAAGGATGCAAAACCGGGTTGCACGATCTGCTGAGGGTTGGCCGGTTGCGGCTTCTCAAATAACGATTGGGCGGTGGGCGACATCGAGCGTCCTCCATTCCAGAACAAGAGCTGACCATCACCGCCCACAGCGAAGATTTCGTTGTTGCTTCCTCCCGGAAGGAAGGTTGCTGCGAGTAATGCATCTTTCTGATAAACCACAGCCGGCGCGGCCGGGGGACACCAAACATGTTGAAGCAATAGATTGCTAGCCAGCATTGCTGCTTCGGTATCCAGAGGATTACAATTCAGAGCAAGCGCGAGGTTCCGAAGCGCAGTGATATCCTTTATCGGATTATCCGTTCCGCCATGTAAAACTAACTTTGCGTTTTCTCTGAGACTTTGGCCCCTCTCGACCAGTGCCTGATGCTGTGTCTCCAGCTCCTCGGCCTTTTGCTTCGAAAGCCGCGACGCCCGTAGCGACACTAACCAGAGCGCTGCGAAGGCAATCAACATTATTATCCCAAGAAGGAAGACCGTGATGCCGAAGACTCGTTCCCGCTTGCGCTTCTCCAGCAGGAGGTTTACGCGTTCGCTCTCGGCCTTGCGTAGTTTTTCCTGTTCTTCAGCGCGCTGACGTGCTTCCTCCAACTCCTCGGCCTGGCGTCTTTTGGTCTCCTCTATTTGCTTCCTGCTGCGCGTAACAAGCAGCCGCGCCTCCGGAGTTGCGCCGAGAATTTTCGCCTCTGGCGAATTCAAATACGCCTCTGCTTCACGAAGCTCCACTTCATCCAGAAGATCATCCGATCCGCGTTTAACGTATTCTTCCAACTCCGCGCGAATTCGCTCGGCATCCTGGTAGCCGGCAAGCCACTTATGATTGGACTTCTGTATTGGTTCAATGAACCGATCGTGGGTCAATTCATGAGTTATTGTGCCGGAGCGATCCTCACGGCGTATAACGTGAGCTTCTTCGAGTTCTTTTAGCGCCAGGCCCGGGATTCTCCAGGTAGCTCCAGGCGCACCGCGAAAAGCAAGTCCGCGTGTTCCGGTAGGAGTTATCAGAGCTGTACCAAACCAACGTCGCAATTCACCTTCTCCGATCCTGCCTTCACTGGCGCCAGCAGCTCTCTCAACGGAGCGGTCGTAGTAGCGCGCCAAAGCATTATCCACGTCGCCGAAGCGTTCGATATATTCGGCGGTGATCAGACGCGATCCATCGTTGCTGGCGTTCGGTCCACTTTTCCATTCCGATGGCAGGTTTTCCCAGAGCGATTGGCACACGACTTGAAGCTGAACCGGTTCCACGAATTCACCGCGCGTTTCACGGAACTTGTCGCCTTCCGCTACTCGAATCTCCGAAAGCTCCGCCATCAATTCGTCGGCTGCGTTCGGGTCGAAGGAAAGGCCCCAATTCTCGAAAGGTTTCACCACCGCGGAGCGGGCCGCATTCCCGCGGAGTCGTTCCAAATGCATACGTGGTCGCAATTTCTCCGGGAGCAAGTCGGTGAACGGCTCCAGTTGCGCGATGTACTCCTCACGCATGACGAAAACAACCTTCGTCGTAGGCAAGTCGTTCAGGGCCTGTGAAAGCTGATCGAAAAACGGGCGTCGTTCCTGCCAACGATGCTGATTGGTCGTGAAGAATTCTTCGAATTGATCCAGGATTACGATTAACGGTGGCGGGCTATCCTCGTCTGCTGCTGGAGCAGCAACGAGGGGTTTAAGAAACTCGGACAACGTTGTCTTCGCATGATCTTTGATGAATTGGCCGTTGGGCAATGTTGTCGCCCAGTACTGAAGCGCATGGTAAACAAAAATGTTTTGCACGCTCTCCGGTGGAACATTATTTGGCAGCAAGCCATGGACGCGTGCGGATCGCAGAACCTGGTACTGCTGATCCTCCAGACGCGGGATGACACCTGCCCGCAATAACGAGCTTTTGCCTGCTCCCGATTGCGCATAAACAAGAACGGCCCGGTGTGCGATAATCAATGAAAGAAGCTCCTCCGTCTCCCGCGTGCGGCCGAAAAACCGATCGCTGTCCTCCTTTTCAAAAGGCCGCGGGCCGACGAAAGGCGAATCGCTCATCCGCGGCTGAAAGCTTCCCACCGCACTCGCAGATCCTCGCAAAACTCCTGACAAGTGCCCCAATAAATTTTTACCTGCGCGCTGCCGAAATACGAATCGAGGTATTTCACGGCCTTGGCCGCTTTCGCTGCCTGCTCGCCTGGCGCGTCAGAAGGCTCTAGTTGCACCGCGATGTGCGTATTACCACTGTCGCGCAGCTTGTTTGCGAAGAGTCGAAAGAGCACCAGAAAATCCCAGTCCGACAGGGTGTAGCCCAAAAAGAGCAGCGCGCCTCCCAGCGCACGATCGACTCGATGCGCGAGTGATTTGTAGTCGCGCGAAATATTGATAAGGAATTCAAAATAATCGTCCTCGGTCACTACCGCCGATTCCGCCCACGGCGTGCAACCGTGAAAATGATAGACAAGTGGATTCGCTACTGAATAGGCGAAGTCCCCATCAAAACTTGGCGCTTTCTCAGGGATATGCCGGTTCCAACGACAGATCGCAAGGCGCGCATCTCGTTTCTTGTATTCTGTCAGCGCGCGATACATCCAATCATCGAAATTACTTGTGAGATAGACCGGAAAAGGAAGATCGGCCAAAACCCGGTGCGGCTCGTTAGGCCACGCCGAAAAGTTCGGCGAAGGAAGACTACCGTAATGTTCGGCGAATGCCTCTTTCGGAGCCATAACGTCGTCTGTCGCTGCCACGTATTTCGCCACTCGTTCCAGCTTGGTTTGGTCGTCGAGTGGATAGGCGTAATCAGCCGCAAACTGGAGCGCGATCTGTTCCTTCGATGGATAATTCAATTTTGCCCATTCAGCCGGATCAGCACCCACCGGAGGCGCTGTGCACGCGCCCGAGCCAATCACGGGCGTGCACTTGTCGTCTCTGATGCGCTTCAATAGCCGCTCCCAAGTCTTGTCGTCCAACTCACGGCCGCTCTTGGACGGCAGAACGTCCTTTGATTCGGCGGCAATCGGGTCAGCGCTCATTTTTTCGTTTGTTCGAAGGTTGTCCAGCGCTCGTCCAACTGCGATGAAAACTCTCGGGCTGTCCCCCAGAAAACCTTCATGTCCATGGCGCCGTAAAATTTTTCGAAATATGCCTGATGCGCCGCGCGATTTGGATCGGTTTCATCTGGAGGTTTTAGCACCACTATGCTGCTAAATTGCTGCCGCGCGCGCAAAGTCTGAAAGAGGACTCGAAAATTCCAATCGCCCAAACGATAGCCAATGAACAGAAAACTCGTGGCGGCAAACGCCTGTTGCACAACCTCGGGGAGAAGATCTGGTTTGGCGGCCACGTTCGCCAGGAACGTTAAATAATCGTCTTCGGTCAAAACGAGCGACTCGGAAACGTCGAGCGCGCCATGCAAATGGAACACGAGCGGATTGGCGGGCGTTGGTTTGTAGCCAGGCTCTTTTTCGAAAATTGATTCCACGTGCTGCAGAATGTCCTGCCAGCGGCAAATCTCGCGGCGCGCATCCTTCAATTTCCATTTGAGAGCGCGAACCATGAAATCGTCGTAATTCGTCGTGATCACAATTGGCAGCGGAAGACCCGCGAGAACGCTGTGCGGTTCACCGGAGTTCCCAAACTGTGGCGGCTGGGTGTACTTTGGCGGACCGGCTGCGCGCAGAATGTCTACGACGTCTTCTTTTGGCGCGTTCGGGTCGGATTGGACGGCCGCATACTGAGCAACACGCACAAGATCTCGGTCAGGGAATGGATAGGCGTAGCGTTGCGCAAGCTCTTCCGCTACATCGGCCCCGAGAGGGAGCGCGCCATAGCAGGCGCCCGCTCCCAAAAAAGGAGTGCACTTCCCCGACTGAACCCTGCGCAGTAGGCGATTCCAGTCCGCTTCTTGAAGTTCACTCGTCACATCAAACAGACTAACGAACGGGTAGGATGATTAAGGATTTGTGCGTACGATGTCAACACCGCTATTTACAGATAAAATTCCATAGCGGATCGATTGAGCAGCTCTCGTTAGGCAATGAGCCCGCACAGCAGCTGAAAACCTGGCGATTCCGATTCACGCTGTCCACCTGACGACTGCGGGGATCGCGTCGGTAACACTTTATGCTTGTGTGCGTGGGCGAGAACCACAATGTTCATTTGTGAACGGGAAGAACGGCCACGAGAGCGCAGGCGTAGCGCGTGAGTTTGTAACTACCCGCTGGAGTCTGATCCTTTCCGCGGCCAACTTGGGGAGTGACGAGCAAAAAGTTCACAATGCGCTCGCCGAACTTTGCCGCGTTTATTGGCGGCCCATTTTCTTGTTTATACGGGCACGCGGCTATTCGGTTGAGGACGCACAGGATCTCACACAGGATTTTTTTGTGACAATTCTGAGAAACAACTGGCTACAACACGCCGATCGTAATCGCGGGCGGTTCCGCTCGCTCTTACTAAGGTCGCTCCAAAATTTTCTCATTAATGCGGCGGAGAAAACTCATGCCCACAAACGCGGTGGCGGCGTGGAATTTATTTCCTGGGACGATTGGATGGCGGAAGCGTCGCCAGACTTGTCCCTGCCCGCTGCGACGTTGGAGTCGTTACCGCCCGAGCGGCTCTTCGACTTCACATGGGCAGCCACCGTAGTTGAACGCGCGCTTCAAAGGCTGCGTGAAGAATGTGAAAGCAAAGGCAGACTCTGGCTTTTCCAGACGCTAAGTTTCCATCTTACAGACGAACGCGATGAAGTTTCGTATGCGAGACTCTCCGCGGAGCTGGGAATCGCTGAGACCGCCGTGAAAAAACAGCTGCACAATATGCGTCAGCGTTACCGCAGCCTGCTGCGCGAAGAAGTCTCGCAAACGGTCGAAGACGCCGCCGACGTGGACGACGAGATCCGTTACCTGTGTGCGTTGCTCGCAACAGGAACCGAGTAATTGCAATGACAGATTCAGATCCCCCCTCCGATCAGCTTCAGAGCGCTACCAAAGAGCATGCAAAATGCGAGAAGTGTGGAGCAATCATGCGACTCGACACCGGGGTTTGCGTGAGCTGCCTCTTGCGCGAGGGATTGGCAGGCGGTGACGAAGTATCTCAGGCGTTTTTTCAAACCGTCCTCGCCGAAGTGGACGCGCCAAATAAGTCCTGGTTCCTGGGAAATTACGAAATCCTCGAACAGATCGGTTGCGGTGGCATGGGAGTGATCTATCGCGCCCGGCAACGACATTCCCGGCGCATCGTCGCGGTAAAGCGCGTTCTTAGTTATCGTGCTGATTCACATGGAGCGCTGCAGCGTTTCCGACGAGAAGCCCAGGCGGTGGCCAGTCTGGATCATCCAAACATCCTTCCGATTTATGAAGTGAGCGAAAGCGAGGACGGCCTGCCGTTCTTCAGCATGAAGTTCGCGGAAAAGGGAAGCTTGCAAGAGAACGCAGCTTCTCTGCGCGACGAACCGCGGAAGTGCGTGCAACTCATGGCAAAAGTCGCGCATGCTGTCGAATACGCCCACAGCCGTGGAGTTCTCCACCGCGACCTAAAACCAGGAAACATTCTGCTCAACGATCGAGGCGAGCCACTGGTCAGCGATTTCGGTTTGGCGAAGCTGCTGGACGGCAACAACGATCTTACAAGGTCGCTGACCACCTTCGGAACCGCAGGTTTTATCGCGCCCGAACAGGCCGGTGACGCAGCCGTCGATCTTACCCCAGTTGCCGATGTTTACAGTCTCGGCGCAGTTCTATTCAACGTGCTTACCGGACGTCCACCATTCCTGGGTTCTAATCCGGTTTCCGTGATTCGCCAAGCGTCTGAAACGCAGGCGCCCAAACTACGCTCGCTGGCACCATCGCTTGATCGGGATTTGGAAACGATTTGCGCCCGCTGTCTCGAACGCGACCCAAAAGCGCGCTACCAGTCTGCCGGAGATCTTGCAGCCGATCTTGAACGCTGGCTCGGCGGCCGTCCAATCGTCGCCCGCCCGGTTTCACCGCCAGCGCGGATCTGGCGCTGGTCGCAGCGTAACCCCAAACTGGTTGGAGCAGCGACTGCCGGCCTGCTTTTAGGCGCGGCTGCGGTTTGGTTATTTCGCGCTGATCTTTTCCGAGCCTCGCAGTTTAATCCCCCAGACAGGAGTATTGCGGTTCTACCATTTACCGATTCTAGCGAGACGAAAGATCAGGAATATTTGGGTGACGGCATCAGCGAGGAGATTCTCCATACGTTAGCGCAGGTTGACGATTTGCGCGTGGTCGGCCGATCTTCGTCATTCTCCTTGAAAGGAAAGAACACAAAGGAGGTGGGAGAAAAACTCAACGTTGGAAATGTGCTAGAAGGGAGCTTGAAGCGCCAAGGTAACCGTGTTCGTGTGACAGCTGAACTGATTGACACGCGAAACGGTTTTCGCGTTTGGACGGAAACTTATGACCGTGAGTTGAGCGGCGCATTTGCACTCCAGGACCAAATCGCCCGGTCTATCGCCGACGCGCTCAAGAACAAGTTCGCCGTTCGGCTTTCCGCGCACGAACAAACCGGCAACGATATATACGACCATTACCTACAGGGACTTTTAACGGATGTAATCCATCCGACAGGAGTTAGCCGTATCGACGCTAGCGTGTCCGTACAGAATCCATCTGATCCATTCACGGTTCCGGATTACACATCTGCGGAAGATTTCGACTCGCGCCGCCCGGACCCTCAGGTGACCGGTGTGCCTCCAGCGACTGGATTCACTGCCAGTGTGCGTGATGGCGCACTGGAAGATCCTCGAACGAATAAAATTACAGCGAACGTAATCGCTGCGCCTCCAGAGGTGGCGTTCAACCCCAGTGCGCGTGATCGCGCATTGCAAACCGGTTTCCGAACGAACAAAATCACAGCGGACGTGACCGCTGCGCCTCCAAAGACGCCACTCAACACCAGTGTGCGTGATCGCGCATTGCAGGCCGGTTTTCGAACGAGCAAAATTACAGCGGACGTGGCCAGTACGCCTCCAGAGACGGCATTCAACACCACTGTGCGTGATCGTTCATCGCAAGCCGATCTCCGAACGAACAAAATTACGACGGACGGGCCAGCGTCCCTTCAAGGGTTTGTCAAAGATGCAAAAGGCGAACCGATTAAAGGCGCAGACGTTCGGGTCG
Source organism: Candidatus Udaeobacter sp. (assembly GCA_049802315.1). Taxonomy (GTDB): domain Bacteria; phylum Verrucomicrobiota; class Verrucomicrobiia; order Chthoniobacterales; family UBA10450; genus Udaeobacter. The sequence goes on along the minus strand of JBARMF010000191.1, from coordinate 17,944 downwards.
AATCCCGAGATGGCAAACAGGTGTTCAGCACAGTAAAGACCGATACACAGGGTCGCTATATTTCACAGGGACTGCAACCGGGTGTCTATCGTGTGACATTGCTTGCGAGTGGGAAGGTCAAGGCGTCGATCATGAACACGCGGACCAAAGCGAATCAACCGACTCAGCTGAATTTCGATTTCAAGCCAACATCCCAAGCAGGTAATAGTGCAAAGAGTGGAAAGCATATTGTATGGATGCCAGGTCGCACCGGGACCCATCTCGGCGGTAATTGGGTCGAAGTCGACGACAAGGGAAATGAGAATTCCGGTTCCAAGACCCAGACATACACCGCTCAAAGGTGGTAATCTGAAAACGGCTGCAAAGAAGCGACGATCAACATCAAGCGTCGTACTTGGAACGTCGCGCCGAGAAAACGCTTCTAATCTGTAACCATCGCTCTGTGGGCCGTGTGCCCACGCCTCACGGAAGCCCGACTGTAACAACAGTCCGCTCGCGGAAACTTCGCTTTTTCTCTCCTTCTACAAATCATTTTGGAACTTCGCCTCTCCCTTCCTGTAGGAATTAGTGAATCATCACATCTTATTCATCTATGTTTATTAAATCATTGCAGATCGGGTTAATCGGGTTCCTCCTTTGTGCCGTGAACGCCTGGGCGGGACCAGCAAGCATTCAGGGGATCGTCAGAGACGCTCACGGAAAGCCGATTAAAGGTGCGGATGTTCGCGTTGAGTCGCGAGATGGCAAGCAACTCTTCAATACGGTAAAAACCGATGCACAGGGTCGCTACCTTTCACAGGTACAACCCGGCGTTTACCGGGTTTCGCTGGCAGTCAATGGTGCGGTGAAGGCGGCCATTGGCAACACGAAAACCAAGGCGGATCAGCCGACACAACTGAACTTTGATCTGAAACCCGTGGCGGCGGGCCAAGCAAGCACCGAGCAAAAGAAAGGGAAACACATGGTATGGGTCCCCGCGAGCACCGGGAGTCACATAGGCGGTAGCTGGGTCGAAGTTGACGCGAGTGGTAACGCGGGCGCCGGCGCTTTGAACGTCAAGAGAGGCAGCGCCGAAGCCGTGCGACAGCAACAACTTAATAACACCTCGAGTGGACTGCCATCGACATCGTCGGGGTCGACGTCAGTAGGGCCTTGAGCGATTTCGCAGCCAGGCTGTAGCAACAGTCCGCTCGCGAAAACTTCGCTTTTTCCCTCATTCTACAAATCATTTTGGAACTTCGCGTCTTTTTTCCTGTAGGAATTAGTGAAATCATCATGTCTTATTCATCTATGTTTATTAAATCATTGCAGATTGGGTTAATGGGGTTCCTCCTTTGTGCTGTGAATGCCTGGGCGGGACCAGCAAGCATTCAGGGCATCGTTAAGGACGCCCAGGGAAAGCCCATTAAAGGGGCGGATATTCGGGTTGAGTCGCAAAATGGCAAGCAACTCTTCAATACGGTCAAGACCGATACACACGGTCGCTACATTTCACAGGGTTTACAGCCCGGCGCTTATCGGGTTTCGCTCGTAGTCAATGGTGCAGTGAAGGCTGCCATTGGCAATACGAAAACCAGGTCAGATCAGGCAACACAACTGAACTTTGATCTGAAACCCGTGGCGGCAGGTCAAGCAAGCACCGAGCAAAAGAAAGGAAAGCACATGGTCTGGATGCCCCCCGCTACCGGCACTCATACGGGTGGTCGCTGGGTCGAAGTTTCCGACGGGGCCACAGAGGCCGGTACTTTGAACGTGAAAAGAGCTAGCGGCGAACAATTGCAGCGCGAAATGCACAGCATGGGCAATCCGAACACGGGCAATTAACTTCGACGACTCAGGCCAGCAGTAAAAGAACGCAGAGCTCAACCTGTCGTGATGTAGCCTTCTTCGCCGTGTTCATTGATGTCGAGCCCCTGTCGCTCGATCTCAGGCGAAATCCGCAAGCCGATTGCTCCTCTGACGATGGCGCCAATGAGAGCGCTTCCCACGATGGCCAGGGTAATCGTGATCACGATTGCTTTTAGCTGCTCGATCCAGAGCGCATGACCAACAATCCGTGCCAGGCCGTTTTGCGTGGCTGGATTGAGCGAGCCAGCGGTGCTTAGCGAAAGATTCGGGTTTACGCTCGCCGTCGCAAAGATACCGGTGAGAAACGCGCCGAGTGTCCCACCCACCGCGTGAATGCCGAAAGTATCAAGCGCATCGTCATAGCCGAGCCAGGATTTGAGTTTCGTGCATGCAAAAAACGGGACAATTCCAGCCGCAATCCCGATCATTACTGCGCCGCTCGGCCCGACGTATCCGCAAGCCGGTGTGATCACGACCAGCCCTGCTACGGCACCGGAGCAAAACCCGAGCACGCTCGGTCTACCGCGGAGCGCATACTCCAGCATGGCCCACGTGAACGAGGCAACCGCCGTGGCCAGTGTGGTAGTCGTGAACGCGTTTGCCGCGATTCCGTCAGGCGCGAGTGCACTACCCGCGTTAAAGCCATACCACCCTACCCAGAGCAAGCCAGTTCCCACCATGCAAAGCACCATGCTGTGCGGAGCCATGATTTCCTTTCTGAATCCGAGCCGGTGTCCAAGGAGAATGCACAGCACGAGCGCCGACCAGCCTGAACTCATGTGAACGACGGTCCCGCCGGCGAAATCGATCGCGGTAATTTTTGCGTTAGGGTTCCACACGCCATTCATCCAGCCGTCAATTCCCCACACCATGTGTGCGATGGGAAAATAGACGACGAACATCCAGATGCTTACAAAGACAAGCACCGCAGCGAACTTCATTCGCTCTGCTACGGCGCCCACGATTAAAGCCGGCGTAATGATCGCGAACATCAGTTGATACATCGCGAAAACATTCTGCGAAACCCAATAGGAATAATCAGAGTTCGGTTGCGCGTCGACGCCGTGTAGGAACGCAAACTTGAATCCGCCGATAAAGGGACCCCCGCGCGAAAACACGAGGGAGTAACCCACCGCCCACCACAGTATGGTGACGAGCCCGGCTATACCGAGACATTGGGCTAACACGGATAGGACGTTTTTTGCGCGGACCAGCCCTCCATAAAAAAGCGCCAGGCCGGGCAACGTCATAAAAAGCACCAGCGTGGCGCACGTCATCATCCATGCGTTGTAACTTGGACCGGGCGCAGCGATATTCGAGCTGCTCGCCGAACCGATATCCACCCCGCGCGGCGAATTGGTTACGTAAGCTTCAAGATCAGCTACGCGTTGCTCGAGCGATGGCGTAACCGTGGGCGACGACGTTTGAGCAAACAGCGGAGATACGAACGCAATGATTCCGGTGAGCAACAAGACCCGTAGCATCACGCATGTCCGTTATAGACACCCCGATTTCTATCGGCAAGAAAATACCACTGCAATTCTTGCAGCCGCCGCGCTGCAGCATGCGCAGTGTGTTTATTTGTAGGGCGTCTGTGTCAGACGTCGACGTCAAAATGAGATTGTATGTGGAATCATCTCGCGGGGAGACGATTGAAACGAAACCTGCTGCGATACTTCACCAGTGTCCTCGTCGTCATCATCATCCTGATCATCCGCATCATCCGTATCGGCGTCGTCCGCGTTCTCTGTGTCGGATCGCGGTCTGACTGTGGGCATGTCATTTTGTTGTAATCGGTTGTAACGCTCGCGCACGTCGGCCGGCATCTTGTCCAGGTCTTCCTTGGTTTCGACTGGACCACTGAAAAGCAATTTGCCTTGCGGATCCTTCACCGTGAGCAGTTTTTTCCCGTCGACGTTCGCCAATTTGAGCTCGCCTTTGTCGTCTGAGAAAACAACCTGCGCTTTGCCTAGATCGATCTTGCTGGCCTTGACCGCGCCGTCGTCTTCAAAAAAGATCCGAAGCTGGTTGGCTGCACGACGGGCATCGTCACGCGCGCGTCTGGCAGCTTCGTGAGCTTGCGTCACCGCTTCACGGACAATGCCCCGTTGATCGCCCAGTTGCTCGTGGAGTTGTTCCTTGAGATCCCGCATTTGCTCGTCGAGATCGCCTCTGGCATCGAAATCCCAATGCCAGTCGTGGTTGCCCCCAGGAAAGGCACTGTGTCGCTGCGACACTTCTTTTTTGGCAAGTTTAGCGGTGAGCTTTTGCTCCTGTCCCTTGCGCAAGACAGTGAGCGTTACTTCCGTTCCTTCGGGGAAAGTTTGTAGCAGTTTTCGCAATTGACTCGGCTCGATCAGAATTTGGTCGTTTAACAATTTGAGGATGTCGTTCTGTTGAACGCCAGCAGTAGCAGCCGGGCTGTTCGGCTCTACATAATCGACAACCAACCCGAAGCCTTTCGCCAACCCAAGCTGGTCACTCACAACAGTTGGCACCTGCGATGTGTCCACGCCTAGATATGTGACTGGAACCTTGGGACCTTTTTCATGATGACCCGGCATCCCCGGTTCGTGATGTCCTGGCATTCCTGGTGGGTGCGGCGGTTGCGGCGGCTGTGGTGGCGCAGGTGGTGTTTGTGCGAATGCTGCGATCGGCAACAACGCGGTGATTGTGATCGTTAATACGGATTTCATTTTCATAGTTTCTTTTGTTAACATCATTGACCCGAGACTGGGATAAGCACCACTTCCTCGCTGGGATACGAGACACGGAGCGATGCACCGGTTTCCGGATTGCGCCATCGCCAGGTCTGTTGCGTGCGATAGCGAACACGTCGCACCGGTCGTTCTGAGCCGTCAGCAAAATGCAACCCTTCATCCCGCGCGTTATAAACAACGTTCGTCCCACCGGCAGGAATGAACCTGCTTGCAGGTATCGATCGTTCCGTCCCAAGCGGAATTGGTCGGGTTTCGGGCACAGGCGAACTCTGCGCGACGGTTTGTTGCTGGCCGTGCCGACGTTCCATCGTAACAGCTGCGAACAAAATCAAAATCGCGGCAGCAGCGAGGCCAAAGCCTAACGACCACCAATTATAGGGCGTTTCTGCGAAACGCCATCGCTTCCATTTGGCGTCTGACACAGACGCCCTGGAATTTTTGAGTCCTTCCCCTACCCGCTCGAAAAGCATCGGCGACGGCTGCGCTGGTTGCAGCTTTCTCAGTTCTTTTTCAAGATCGGAAAAATCGTTCATTGCGGTTGCAAAGTTTTCTTCAGATTGGTCAAGGCATAGCGGTAGCGCGATGCCGCCGTATTTTGTGAAATTCCCAACGCGCCTGCGATTTCGCTGAATGTAAAATCATTCCAGATTTTCAAAACCAGTACCTCCCGCTGATCGCGCGGCAAAGATTCAACTGCAGCGGCGAGCGCCGACTGCGTGTCATCTTCCAATTCAAAATGCGGCTCAATAGCCGGCTCGGCTTCAGCCAAAACCGTCGCCTCACGTCGTGCACGCCGCGCGTCACGACGGATAAAATCGAGCGCGAGAGAACGAACCGCCGAGTAGAGCAACCCGCGGTTAGCAATGTCGTGGTTGCGACGCCAGAACTTGACGAAAGCGTCTTGAACAATGTCTTCCGCGTCGGCTGCGGATTGCACCCATTGACGGGCGAACAGAAGCAATCCGGGCGCAACTTCAGAAAAGCAATTCCTCCAATTCTCATGGCTGACGATAGGCTCCATGACCTTTTCACGGTCTTTACTTTCAAGACGCCGCCAAGTGGAGATTTTGTCTATCACTGACAACAAAATGGTAGAGCCGGGCTCGCCGAATCCGCCATGGCGCGCCCGGCGGTCACGCCCTAGCAGCCCTACGTTTTCGGCAGCGCGCGCAGAATCAGGTCTCCGAGCCAGTCTGGATGAGCGACTCCCGAGCGATAAGCCCGGAGGGATTCCACAGAAGAATTTACCCGAAGATTGCTGTAAGAGCCGTCTGCGTTTTGCCAGCGCTCGTGCCAATAAAGAGCTGCTTTAATCCGCGGATAACGGGTGCGAAACAAATCCAGACCTTGCTTGATCCAGGCCGGTTTATGCATAGCACTAGGCGGGGCCGTGGTAAGCGGAAATTCGCCAGTTGCCCATTCCGCGATCATGATGGGTTTGTGCGGATCGAGACGGCTCATTTCCTGATATGGCCAGTCGACCAATGAAGGAATATCCGGATTCGGCTCGTCTTTGTATTGCTGCCCATAAACGCTGAGCCCGAGCCAATCGACGTAATCAGATCCGGGATAATACGCTGCCGCACTGTTCCAAGTTTCATATGGATACGGATAATTGTTGGTGTGAAACATCCATTTAATGTTTGACGCGCCGCGCGCGCGGACGCGGTCGACAACATATCGGTATGCTCGCCGAAACGTTTCCGGGCCCTTCCAATTGTTGTATTCCGGAACCCATTGCGCGCCGCCGTAGTAAGCGCCCGACCAGGGAAACCACGTGCCGTTCATTTCGACACCGAACACGACAATCATTGGGTGGCCAAAATCCCGAGCTGCGTCAGCCCACTTGTCGATGTATGCATCCCACTTTCCTGCAAGAATCTCAGTCAAACCGAACCTGTCCGGGCCGCGATCTTCCTCGTACGGCTTGTCCCAAGGCGACCAGAAAACGAGCGGCAACGAGCCGTGCCGCCAAATGACATTGAGATTGCCGGTAGGAAAATTTTGTTCTCCCCAGTAGCTCGACGAAACGATGATGGCTTGATGTTTGCCCACCATCTCCTCGAAATCCTCGACCGTTTCAAGCGTCACGTCGTCCTCCGCATCGCCAAAATCCATGAACGCGCCCGTGTAAGCGCCGTGATCCGGAATCACGACTTCGACCGGGCCGTTCGGATCGACTCGCGAAACGGCAGCATGTTCGTGGCATGCCGTAAGCCCCACACTCGATACAACGAGTACGATGGCTACCTTAAGCACTGCGGCGACGCGCATTGGAACTTGGACGTTCGCGGGAAGCCGCCTGTTGTTCAAAACTGCACTAGAAGCCATATCTTGGTGTCATTCTGAGCGAAGTCGAAGAATCTCGGATTAATTTGGGAGCCATCCAGCGGATTAGACCAGAGATGTTTCGCTTCGCTCAACATGACAAGGGTAATTTAAGAGTTGAGCGCTCCGCTACCCAGCAATTCGCCTTGACTTGAGTACTGATATTTGAGAACAGATTTGCACCGGAGCGAGGCGGCTAGTGCAGACAAAACTTTTTACAATTTTGCTCTTATCTTTCGCGGCTGCCGCACTCTCCGAGGACTTCAAAACGGTTAACGGCAAAGAATACAAAGATGCCACGCTCACGCGCGTCGAACCCGATGGCATCGTCGTGAAAACAAACTCCGGGATCACGAAGATTTACTTCACCGAATTGCCGAAAGATGTTCAGGAACACTTTCGTTACGATTCCGAAAAGGCCTCGTCATATTCTGCCGAGCAGGCCGCCAATTACACCGCATATCAAAAGCAACAGGAGGAAACCCGACGTCAACAACAGGATGGCGACGCAAAGAACAACGCGGCATTCGTGGAACAACAAGCAGCCACCAATCGCACGCAGGCCTTGCAAGCCCGCTACGGCGAGCTTCAGAAACAGGAGGATGATTTGCTTCGCCAAATCGGTCAGGCGAAGCAACTCGGGCCGGAGTATCGGCAGGGCAAGTCTGTGCGCCACCAGCCGAATCCGCAAAAGTCTCAGTTACCGCTTCTTCAGAGTCATCTAAGCGACGTGCGTCATGAAAAAACTGCGGTTAAGAAGCAATTAGACAAAGCGCATTAGAAGGTAGGGACGCCGCGCTGCGGCGTCCGGACGGCGCAGCGCGCCGTCCCTACCCCGCTTTCATTCTTGTCGATCTACGTTTACATACGCCGCCGTGAATAAATGGCGGTCCGGGGGATTCCTGCCAAGAAACTGGTTGTGCAAAACGCTGCTCATCTCAACCGCTCTCCAAGTCGCGTTCGCAACACAAATACACGGCAATGAGAAGCAGCTCACAGTTTCCGCTATTGTGTCCGCAGATCATCCCGTAAACCGCTTAGTTCCAACGGAAGCGTTGGGCGCCGGGGTCGACGGTCACGAGAAAGGTGAGTGCGCCAAAATGTTCACGGACAACAACATCACCGAAATGTTATCCGCCGGCCTCGGACCACTCACATATCGATTGCGCACGGAGCTGGGCAGCGAAGCATGGCATTGGAATCCGCGCGGCACGTGGAGCGATCCGGTTCACAACCGCGGATACTGGACCTCCGACGACTCGCTCGGCGAACCGATCACCCTTTCTTATGGCTACCGGTTGCCGCGCCGCGGAAACACGATCGATCAGGCAAACGATGACGGTTACTCTCGTATCGCGGACGGCGATCCGAATTCATTTTGGAAAAGTAATCCGTATCTCGATTCACATTTCACCGGCGAATCTGACGATGCTCATCCGCAGTGGGTGGTGATCGATTTCGGCGCACCAAAATTAGTCAATGCGATCCGAATTCATTGGGGAACGCCGTACGCTACGCAATATCGTGTCGAGTACTGGCCCGGCGACGATCCGATGCATCTGCAACCCGACGATGACGACGACTGGCAGCCGTTCGCAAATGGCACAATCGCTCATGCTCATGGCGATAGTGAATTGGTTCGACTGGCAGAGCGACCGCGCGCCGTTCAGTTTGTGCGAATCCTAATGAGCCGGAGTTCGCACACTGCGGCGGAAAGTTCAGGCGATATTCGCGATTCGTTAGGCTTCGCGATTCGCGAGATCGATCTCGGGAAAATGGGTAAGGATGGACGATTTCATGATCACGTTCGTCACGCATCCGATCGGCATCGCCAGACAATTATTTACACGTCGTCTACCGATCCCTGGCATTGCGCCGAAGATCTTGATCCCGGCACAGAACAACCCGGATTGGATTTTATTTTGCGCAGCAAGCTTACTAACAACTTGCCAGTGCTTGTTGCGGTCGGCGTCTTGTACGACACACCAGAGAACGCTGCCGCTGAAGTCCAGTACCTGCTCCGTCGGAATTATAACCTGGAAGGGATCGAGCTGGGCGAAGAACCCGATGGACAATGGGTTTCGCCAGAGGATTACGCCGCACTGTATGCCGGAGTTGCCCGGCGTTTGGCGGAACTCAAGTCGCCACTAAAAGTCGGAGGCCCGAGCCTGCAAAATTTCGAAGACCAACTGCTCACATGGGCGGACGCATCCGGGAATCGTTCGTGGATGAATCGATTTCTCGAATACATTCGAGGCGCAAAAGTCCGCTTGGATTTTTTGTCATTCGAGTTCTACCCATTCGACAACGTCTGCGCAGATCCTGCGCCGCGCCTGTTGGAAATCCCGGAGCGCCTGGGCGCGATGATGGCCAGCTTGCGCAGAGACGGAGTGCCCACAGACATCCCCTGGTTGATGACCGAGTACGGCTATTCTGTTTTTGGCGGACGCCCGGAGGTTGATATCGAAGGCGCTCTCTTCAACGCAGATACAGTTGGTGCGTTTCTGTCGTTAGGCGGCGCGAAGCCGTATCTTTACGGCTACGAGCCAAACTATCTCCAGAACGAGCTCAAATGTTCCTGGGGCAATCTCATGATGCTTCAGTTACGTCCCAAGAGCGATCAACTGAACCGTCTTTCGACCTATTATGCCGCTCAGCTCCTCACAAAAGAGTGGATGCAACAGACTAACGAGCCGCACGACGTATTTTCCGTTGCGGTAAACGAACCGAAAAACGGCGCGCACGGCTTGCCCGCGGTAGCCTCCGCTAAGGCTGGAGTGCCGCGCACTACCGTAACTGCGTATGCCGTGCGACGACCTGACAAGCAGTGGGCCCTACTCGCAATCAACAAAAACCCCAAACGCGCCGCTCAACTCAATGTGCAATTTACTCTCAGCGGCGCAAAGCAGCCGCTGAGCTTTGTCGGCCAGGTTGAAGTAATTCAATTCTCCCGACAGCAATACGCCTGGCACGAAGACGACCAAAACGGCCACCCAGTCCGCAGCCTGCCGCCTGCGCAATTCAAACGCGAAGCATCAGCAAGCTACAACCTCCCGCCGTATTCACTCACCGTTCTTCGCGGTAAAGTTGAGGAGTAATGTTTGCCGATGAGGTCGGCGTTTCATTTGCGGAACATTCCCGCAAACCACCCTTTTCGCTGGGACTTCAAAGCTTTCTGGAACTCCTCCTTTACAAAATTAGGGTCCCTCGCGTGAGCCTGAGCGTCCATGAGAGTGATGCGGTCAGCCAAAAGCAACTCAATAAGACTATCGTCCACAGTATGCATGCCATCTTTAGCGCCGATTTGAATTAGTCCCGGTATCTGCGAAAGCCGCCCGGACCGGATACACGCCTCGATTCCTGAGTTCACCGTCAATAATTCCGTGGCCAAAACCAAGCCTGCCTGACCGCTTCGCGGGAGGAGATACTGACACACCACTCCCAACAAGGACCATGCAAGTTGGGCACTGACGAATTGCTGACCCTCTTTTGGAACGGCATCAATAATTCGCCCAATGGCCGTTGGCGCGTCGTTGGTGTGCATGGTTCCAATCACAAGGTGCCCCGTTTCCGCCGCCGTAATCGCAGTTTGGATCGTGTCCAGGTCCCGCAACTCTCCAACAATAATGACATCCGCATCCTGTCTCAACGCGTTCTTGAGCGCTGAAGCGAAGCTGTGCACGTCGGAACCGACCTCGCGCTGGTTCACCAGGCTCCGCCCCTGCGAGTGAACAAATTCGATCGGGTCCTCGATACTGACCATGTTGACAGAACGCCGTCCAGCTATCGTTTGAGCCATGCTCGCCAGTGTTGTGCTTTTGCCTTCACCGCTCGCGCCAGTCACCAGCACCAAGCCAGCCCTCGCGTCACACCAACGATCTACCACGGGAGAGTGTCCCAACGACTTTAGATCGGGGATTTCGGCGGCGATCTTTCGGAAATTCGCCTCAATCGCACCTGACACGTAGCAGGCATTCCCGCGATACCGGCCGAGATCATGAACCTGCAACGCGAAGTCAAGTTGCCATTCGTTTTCCAGCTTCGCGCGTTGTCCCTCCTTCAAAGCATCGATAACCAATCGCCTTGTATCTTCCGCAGACAGCACGGCTGCGTCTTCGGTGAGGGACTTGATGGCACCAGCGACGCGTATCATCGGTACCGCTCCCGGTGTCAAATGAAGATCAGAAGCGCCCTGCTGGGCGGCAAGAACCAGTAAATCGATCAAGTCATCTTGCTTCATAAGTATTCAAATGGTGCCGTCTATCCGATACCCCTCATGGCGCGACGCAGCTCGGCTTCATTGCTGACAGAAGCCAGGGCAGTCGCTTCCGTAATGACTTTGTCCTGGAGGGCTTTGAGCGTCGATTGCAAAAATGAAACGGCGGCAGGGTCCGATCCGCGAGAGATATACTGATCAACGTTCTGCAACTCGCGTCTCGCGATCCAGTCGCGCATGGCACCTGCATTTTCGACGTGTTCCACCAGCAAATGCAGGCCGCCGTCAGCAGATGGAACCAGCTTTTGGCAAAGGACGCCAGAGAGCTGGTTTGCCAAAAGATTCACACCATGTTTCTCGTCGTCCGCCGGAAAAAGATTCAAATAGCGCTCCATCGTGTCGGCAACCTTCTCGGAATGCAAAGTCGAAACAACGAGATGTCCGGTCTCAGAAGCTTGAAGTGCAGTCAACGCCGTCTCGTAATCCCGGATCTCACCAACGAAAATGACATCCGGCGCCTGACGAAGCGCGCTCCGCAACCCGCTCGCAAAAGTGCTGGTGTCACGTCCCACCTGTCGTTGAGTGAAATGACAGCGCTTGCTGGTGAACTGATACTCGACGGGATCCTCGATGGTCACTATATGTCGCACCAGGTTCTCGTTCATCCATTGAAGGAGCGAAGCGATGGTGGTGGATTTCCCGGAGCCAGTTGGTCCCGTTATAAGAATCAGGCCGTGCTCGCGAGCGCCCCATCGGGTGAGAAGCCACTCTGGCGCTCCCAACGTTTTCAAGCTAGGCACTTTGGTCTTGATGCGGCGCATGACCGCACCGAGGCGGCCCATGGTGCGGTGCAGGCTCACGCGGTACCGCGTCTGCGTGCGGGAGACGAAGCCGCTGTCGCGATCCATGTCGCCGTCGCCTTGCGCGTTCCCGCCGCAGGCCTGCCAGAAGGCGGTGATGTCCGCGAGCGACAGGGGTTCTTCCCCGAGCACAATGATTTGTTCGTTGATCTTGAGCCGCGGTACCTCGTTCTCCTGCAGGAAGACGTCGCTCGCCTCCTGCTGCTCCGCGGCGTCAAGAATGCTGTCGATGTTTTGCGGCATGGCTCGTAAGTTCGTTAGGCCTCACGTGATGTTATGAGAACGTCATGCTCAGCGATAACAGGTGTCCAGTATGTTTTCATTATTTTGTTCTTGTGGTTCATCAGACCGTTACGCCCGCACGGGTACACTGGCGGTACGCTCGAGTTTGCCCCAGCTGACCCACGCGCCTTTGATGGCGCGCAGGATTGCTTTCCAGACGCAGTAACTGAGCATTGGACGATAAATCAGGCGCATTGGCAGGATGCGCCAGGCTCGCAGGATTGGCTCGCGTTCCAAAATACAGGCTAGCGTGGCGAGCAGCACGTCCATCGAAAGGAATGTGATGACGAACGGCAGCACCGCGTTCCACGCGCCGAATGGCAGAGAGGCCAGAAGGAATAAATCTACGATCGGCGTAATGGCGATCAGAATGATCTGGAAGAACCAGATGCTCGGTAAACTGAACCAGCCGAGAGCACGATAGTTCCAGTTGAACACCATGTCGCGATGTTTCCACAGACATTGCAGCGTGCCATAGGCCCATCGCGAACGTTGTCGCGCGAGCGTGGTCACTGTCTCGGGCGCTTCGGTCCACGCGATCGCGCCGGGCACATACACGATCCGCTGACGGTGTCTGTGTAACGAGAGGGTGAGATCGGTGTCTTCAGCGAGCGTCTGCAGACTCAGACCGCCGGCTTCATCGATCGCATCCTTCCGAATGGCGCTAATCGCGCCGGGGACAACAGTGATACAGTTCCAACGATTGTAAGCGCGCCGATCCAGATTAAACCCGCAAGTATATTCCAGCGCCTGACAACGCGCGATGAACGTGCGCAAATTCCCAACCTTCGCATGACCTGACACTGCGCCGATGCGCTCATCTGCAAATGGCTCGAGCAAACGTGGGAGCGTGTCGCGCTGACATTGCGTGTCGGCATCAATAAAAACCACGATGCCGTTGTGGGCGGCGGCGAGACCGCGTTGGAGTGCGCGCGCTTTGCCGCGATTTTCCTGATGGAATAGACGAATGCGCGATTCGTTCTGCGCAACGCGCTCGATTTCCGCGGCAGTTTGGTCAGTCGATCCATCGTCAATGACGACTACTTCCATTTCGCCCTTGTAATCTGTCGCCAGGAGCGTGCGCAGAGTTTCGCCGATTAATTTCTCTTCATTGTAAGCGGCGATCACGACGCTGACCGGTTCCGCGAAGTTTGTTCCCGGCAGGCGCCGAAAACGCGCCGCGAGCCAGATCACAATCAACGTCCGAACGACGACGAGCGCCGTCGCCACGATCATAAAGGCCCAGAGGAATTCTTCGATGCTATGGTAAACGCGGAACCCGGTGCCGCTGACAATACGGGTGAGCGACTGACCATTGTTCTGCACGAGCGGCATCACTGCATCGCGCGTCGTTCCGAGCAACGTGCTCAACGGCACGATTGTGTCACCGCGGGTATGCAGCCAATCCAAAATGCGCGGAAGCGCTTCCACTGTTTGCGAGCGGTCGCCGCCCGCATCGTGGAGCAAAATTACGTTGCCATCGTGTCTTTGTTGTTTGATCCGCCGGAGGATGATGTCTGCGCCGGGCTTCGCCCAATCCTGCGGGTCAATGTTCTCAAGGACGACGAGATAATTAAGGTCTTCCGCGATTTTAAGAGGCGCCAGTTCGCTAAGGTCGGTCGGTCCAGTGTCGGCGGCGTAAGGCGGGCGAAACAACGTGGTCGCGCGGCCGGTAATAGTTTCGATCAACAGCTGCGTGGCGTTCAGCTCAAGGCGGATATGCTCCGGCCAGCAGAGCGCAAGGTTCGGATGGTAATAGGTATGGTTCCCGATCTCGTGTCCTTCGTTGACGATGCGACGAACAAGCGACGGGTAACGCTCTGCGTTTACTCCGACGACGAAAAACGTGGCCTTTACGTTTGCTGCTTTAAGAATGTCCAAAATTTTTGGCGTCCATCCCGGATCGGGGCCGTCATCAAAAGTGATTGCGACCTGATGCTCGCTGCCCGCGCCTTGATGATATAGCGTCGGGAATTCCGCAAACTTCACATAGTTCTCTGTGAGATAGCCGTCTGCATCCAGCGTCAGCTTGCGCATTCCGTCAGTGCGATCCTCGTCCACAGTCACGATTTCGCCGTCGCCGACATCCGTTATTGTGTCGGTCGATTTTATCAGTTCCAGCGCCTGTCGCGTTTGATCATCGAATTTGAAATCGCGTGGCACGTTTAACGCATCCCAGATTGCCGGGTCTTCGCTGCCGAGCCGATAAAGTGCGAACCCGCCCGCTTTCTCATCGCGCACCGCGCGCAATTCGTTGAGAAATGTGACGGCGTCGAGGAACCAGACCCCATGTTCTGTGCCCTCATCCTGGAAATAGAAATACGGACTGTAACTCGGTCCCTGAACTTGAACGGTCTTGATTTCCGCGTCGTTAGCGCGGCTCATGGCTTCGGAAAAACTGATCAGCTCGCCCTTTTTGCCGCCGATCGGCCAGTCATATCCGTAGCCGCCAATCGCAATGATCCATTGCTTTGTGTCTGATCCATCCAACAGGACATGGAGCCAACCTTCAAACCACGAGCGGGACGCCAGCGGTCCCGGTGGATCCGTTTCCGACGTTTCGTCGAACAACATCGCGACGAAACGATCGATATTGTCACTGAGCGCATCGATGTCGATGTAATCCAGCTCCTGCCCCGGCTGAACGCATAACCACAGCTCTTTGTTATCGTCGTGCAACGCGTCCGCAAACTTGTCGATGAATGCGGTTAAATCCTTCTTGTAAGCAGGATCAATTTGTTCCCAATCCACAACGACACCGGCAGCCTTGGCGTTGCGCAACTCGGCAAGCACATCCTGGATAAAACGGTCCTGCCGTGTCGCCGGTCCATGCGCGAGATTCTCAATTGCTTCGGGCTGCCAGGTGTCGCCGACCAGATTCGTCAAGAGCGGCATCAGCGCGATCCCTTTGTTTGCTGCCAGTTTTGACACACGACTATCGGAGTCGATTTGCAATTTGCCCATGCCATCAATGACCGTCATCCATTCCGGGCACACATGCGTAATCTGTGCCACGTGTTGCTGGAGCGACGCGTAGCTATCCGGATCGCCATTTACATAGAATGCGAGCCGCACTTCGTTATCAGGCGCTTTCTTTCGCGGTCGCGGCGAAGGAGTTGGCGCTGTGCCGGCGAGTTTTTTTGCAGCCTGGCGAGTCGCGCTAAATTTCTGCCATAGCGACGAAGCCGTAGAAACGTGGCCCGCAGGATTCTCCCGTTGCAACGCTCGCAATTGGCCTTTTAACTGCCGCAGCGAAAAGGGCACGTTCATCTTTGGTATGATGAAAAGCGTCTGAACGAAAAGCACCAGTGCCACGAAGAACAGCACGCCGCCGATTAGCAGAATGAGGCGTAGCCGGGGCCAGCGTTTACCGCTGGGATCGGAGAATACGAACGGCGTGACCTGTTCGGGAGGTAGCTCGGGCATGTGAGGCGTATAATCGCTTAGGTCCGTGAATAAGAAAATCCCATTCTATCATTTCAACCTTGGACCTCCGCTGTTAGACGTTGAAGGGTAAATGCACGTTCAACCAGATTTACTGCCGACCGGACATGACGGCATCGTCCAACGTTTAACCAAAGGTCCGACCATCCATTCGAGCGCATGGGTTGTTCCTGGCGCGACTGTGCTCGGCGACGTCATTCTTGAAGAAGAATCGAGCATCTGGTACGGCGCGGTTTTGCGCGGTGATATCAACCGCATCATCATCGGGCCGCGCTCGAACGTTCAGGACAACGCTGTCGTTCACGTGGACACCGGTTATCCAACAAGCGTGGGCGAATTGGTCACGATCGGGCACACCGCAGTCGTTCACGCGTGCAAGATCGACAATGAAGTACTCGTTGGCATGGGATCCATCATTCTTGACGACGTCGAAGTTGGCGCGCGTTCCATCATCGGCGCAAATGCCCTCGTGACGATGGGAATGAAAATCCCACCGGGCTCTCTCGTGCTCGGCTCACCCGCGAAAATCCGGAGGCAACTGACGCTGGAAGAGCAAAATGACATCGCACGCTGGGCATGGAGCTACGTAGAAACAGCAAAGCACTACCGCGAATTTTATTGAACGACTTGTCTCCACGAATCTGGAACAATGATTAGTACATGAGAACCATTTTTGCCTTCGTAGCAGTCGTTCTTCTCGCCATTTGCTTCGATCACGCACGGCTAGCCGCCGAAGACACGCAATCGGCGGACATGCGTCTTTACCCTGC
This sequence comes from Candidatus Udaeobacter sp., assembly GCA_049802315.1. GTDB lineage: Bacteria > Verrucomicrobiota > Verrucomicrobiia > Chthoniobacterales > UBA10450 > Udaeobacter. The sequence goes on along the minus strand of JBARMF010000191.1, from coordinate 1,476 downwards.
TGAGACCATTGAATGGAAAGTGGGACCAGCCGCCTTGCCTCCTGGCGCGAAGATGGCTGTGCTCGAAGGCGACCCAACGAAAGAAGGTCCGTTCGTAGTGCGCTTCGAGTTCCCTGATGGCTACTATGTCGCACCACACACCCATCCAAAAACTGAGCGCGTCACAGTGATTTCAGGTACTCTTTATCTCGCGACCGGGGAAGCGCTGGATCGCAGCAGTGCAAAAAAACTTCCGGCAGGCTCCTTCGGTTACTGGCCCGCCGGAATGAAACACGCGGGGTGGTCTGAAGGAGATACGGTAATTCAACTGCACGGCGTCGGCCCGTGGCAGATCAATTATGTGAATCCGGCGGACGATCCACGAAACGCCAAGAAATGACGCAGTGAGGCGGCGCTCACGGCAACAGTCGCCGTTACAGTCCAACGCCAAATGTCTCAGCCAATTCGCGAGCGTTCTCGCGCAAAAGTTCGGCTGCGCGTTTCATGTTTTCTTGCTGGCTCATTCCCGGGCGTGCGTTTTGGTAAATACCCTCAAAAATTTCGCGAAGTTCCTGATCTTCAGATGCGCGGCCGACAATTGCGAACACTGGTTTTCCGAGCTTTCGTGCCAACCGCGCCACGCCGGCCGGGGTTTTTCCTTCGAGGGTCTGCCGATCGAGGCTCCCTTCGCCTGTAATCACCAGGTCCGCATCTTTCATCTTCGGTTCAAGCCCGACTGCTTCTGCAACCACTTCGAATCCCGGCCGGATTGTCGCGCCGCAAAAACTTAACAGACCGAAGCCGAGGCCGCCTGCGGCGCCCGCACCGGCTTCGTTCCGATAGTCGAACCCGAATTCTGTGGCCACGACGTCTGCGAGCCTCGCCAGCGCGCGCTCTAAATTGTCGAGGTCGTTTTTGCTCGCCCCTTTCTGCGGACCAAACACTCGTGTCGCGCCATTTTCGCCTATCAACGGATTCTTCACGTCGACCGCAGCAATGATCGTAGGCATGACCAAATTTATCGCCCGCCTAATTCCTTTGAGCTCGAGCAAATCAGTGAGGCGCATCTGCCGCTGCTCGTGCTCCTGCTCATGCTCATGCTCGAATTGAAACCGAAATCCCAAAGCGCGTGCCATGCCGAAACCGCCATCGTTTGTGGCGCTGCCACCCAGACCAAGAATGATTCCTTTCGCACCGCGTTTGGTCGCATCCAAAATCATTTCGCCCACACCGAACGTAGTCGCACGAATTGGATCGCGTTCACTTTTGGAAAGCCGCCACATACCTGCGGCTTCGCTCATCTCCATCACTGCAAGCTTTTCCTGATCGATCCATCCGTATCGCGCGTCGATGTCGCGACCGATCGGATCGTGCGCCTTGCATTCCAGCCAGGAACAGCCGCGCGCATCACAGATCGCTTCCGCGGTCCCCTCCCCGCCGTCTGCCATCGGCACGATTTCAATCTGCGCATCCGGCATCACATCGAGCAGCCCTTTC
>JBARMF010000190.1:0-2584 GCA_049802315.1 Candidatus Udaeobacter sp. | reverse complement strand
CCAATCTCGAGAAGTTTTGGTTCCGATTTGATTTGCGCGCCTGTTCCTGGACCTCGCGGGTAGCGGACGGCGATTGGACCGGAGTTATAGTGCGCCATCGTCCAGAGCATGTCGACGAATTCGTCTTCGTCCTTCGGCTGCATGTGCACCCAATTCGGGATGTGGCGCAGATAACCGATGTCGAACAAACCATGATGCGTCGGGCCGTCGTCGCCGCTTAATCCAGCGCGGTCCATGCAGAGCCTGACGTTTAGTTTTTGGATCGCCATGTCGTGAATCGCCATGTCGTAGGCACGCTGAAAAAACGTGGAATAGATCGTCAGAAACGGCGTCATGCCTTGCGTCGCTAATCCACAGGCGAAAAGCGCAGCATGCTCTTCCGCAATGCCGACGTCGAAGTAGCGAGTAGGGTGCGCCTTGGCGAAATGCGAAAGGCCCGTCCCGCTCGGCATCGCCGCCGTGATGGCGACGAGCTTCTGATTGGTGTCCGCGAATTTCGCCAGTGTCTTGCCAATGATTTCCGAATAGGTGGGCGTCGCCGTCGGAGCAGTCTCGCCGCTTTCGATTTTGTATTTGCCGAGGCCGTGAAATTTGTCGGGCTGTTTAATGGCCGGTTCGTACCCTTTGCCTTTCTTGGTGAGAATGTGCAGCAGCACCGGCTCTTCCTGCGTCTTCAGAAACTCGAATGTCCGTATCAATAACGGGATATCGTGCCCATCGATCGGGCCGTAATAGCGCAGTCCGAGTTCTTCAAAAATTACGCTCGGCACAAGCAAACCCTTGACGCTTTCTTCCACCTTGTGCGCAAGCTGCACGCCGGTTTTTCCAAGAATCGCCTGGACGAAATCGCGCGCCTTATCGTGCAGATGCGCATACGTAGGGTTCGTCACGATGCTGTTTAGGTAATTAGCGATCGCGCCCACGTTTTTTGCGATCGACCACTCGTTGTCGTTAAGCACGACGATGAAACGCTTGGTATGCGTTTTGACATTGTTGAGCGCTTCGTAGCTGATTCCACAGGTGAATGCGGCATCGCCCGCGATTACGACAACGTTTTCATCCCCGCCGCGCAGATCTCGTCCTACAGCCATGCCGAGACCAGCAGAAAGCGCCGTACCAGCGTGACCGGCACCGTAGCAATCGTGTTCGTTTTCCGTGCGCAAAAGAAATCCGTTGAGGCCCTCGAATTGCCGCATCGTATGGAAGCGCTCGAGGCGTCCGGTAAAAATCTTATGGACGTAGCCCTGATGACTGACGTCCATGACAAGGCGGTCTCGCGGCGTATCGAAGACACGATGCAGAGCAATGGTCAATTCGACCACGCCGAGATTCGGTCCCAGATGTCCCCCGGTTTGCGAGAGGACCTTGATCAGTTCATCGCGTACTTCCTGCGCGAGCTGCGGGAGATCCTGTTCACGAAGCGCTTTGATGTCGGCTGGCGAACGGATTCCATCGAGCAAACGCTTCGACGCGTCTGTCGTCTCAGTGGTTTGCAGATTTTCAGAAGAGGTTGATTTCGTCATCGATTCTTTCGGATTCGACCGCTGCTTTCTCGGAAGGAGCCGCTTCCTGCGCGGGCTCGAATTCTTGTACTACGGCTTTCCCAGCACTGTTGCGGGTAATGATTTCAATCTTTTGTTCGGCATTGGCAAGGCGTTCCTGGCAGGTTTTTACCAGTTTCATTCCTTCCTCGTAGCGGACGATCAGATCTTCGAGTGGCAATTTACCCGACTCCATCTGCTCGACAATTTTTTCGAGCCGATCCATCGCACTTTCAAAGTTCAGCTCCGTCTCCCGCGGTTTGGGTTTACTACTCATGGGGAAAACGGAGGAATTAAGCACAGCTTCGCTAGGAAAAAAGGGCGATTCGGTCGGGACGCCGCGCTGTCCCGAAAGCTTTCGGGAGTCGGCGCAGCGCGCCGACCCCTACCAGTATGCGAAATAAACGCTCGCGCCAGTGTGAAGCTCAGCGAATGTTCACTCCCGAATTAGCGGAAGATGCGCGTATTCCAACTCCCTCAGCGCCGTCAATTAAAGCAAATGGCTCCGACCTCCTCGCCATCCACGCCGTTTTACCCCATGTGGGAGGCCGTTGCGCGTTTCGCGAAAGAAATTCGGGCCAGCGAATTCATGTCGGACATGATTAGCCGACGAGACGCTTACGGGAGCGAAGGCGTGATGGGAGCGATCGATTGCGCAACGCTTTACGGATTGACGCGCTGGTTGCGTCCCATGGTAATCGTCGAGTCGGGCGGGTTTATTGGCATGTCCTCCGCGTTCATTTTGAAAGCACTTGCGGACGCAGAGATCGACACCTCGAAGCTCTACAGCATCGAGTTGAGCGAAGACTGTGAGCAGGGCGTCCTGATTCCCGAGGAACTGCGATCTTCAGGCGGCTTCGTGCCGATGCGCGGGCGAACTGAAGATTTTCTCAAAGGCGAGCAGCTACCGCGGTCAATCGACATGTTCTTGCATGACAGCTCGCATAGCTATCAGCACATGCTCTGGGAATTTCGCCAGTTCTGGCCGCGCCTGCGAGACGGCGGATTGCTCGTATCACACGATGTCCAGATGAACGCTGCGT
>JBARMF010000189.1:0-4293 GCA_049802315.1 Candidatus Udaeobacter sp. | reverse complement strand
TTTACCTGCTAGCTGCAAAGAAACTCGGAATCTCTCCTCAGACATGCCTCGTCATCGAGGACTCGCTTGCCGGTATCGCTGCGGGGAAAGCAGCGAACATGCGTGTCGCCGCCATTCCCGACAGGCGTTTTGTGGATCCGCGGGAGTACGAAGAAGAATCAAATTATGTACTCGGAAGCCTGTCAGAAATTCCGGGCTTCATTCGTCGCGTTAACGCCGCCGCCAGCGAAAAGCATGCCCTTGAATAGAAAATTTCCTGCAATCCTGAGTTCCTGATTACATTCCTTTCCTATGGCAGAACAAGAACGCTTCCGTGTTTTTGCGACGTCGCGAATCGGCGACGCAGCGGAAAAACTTTTACGCGCGCGCGGTTACGATCTCGAGGTATTCCAGGGACCGGAGGCGCCTCCGAAGAAATTGATCATCGAGAAAGTGAAGAGCGGCATCGATGGGTTAATCACGACGTTGCGGGATCCGATTGACGCTGAAGTATTCGCGGCGGGGAAGGGGACACTGAGGGTGGTGGCGCAAATCGCTGTGGGATTCGATAACATCAATCGCGCCGACGCGAACAAATACAACGTCCCGTTCACGAATACGGCCGACGTGCTCACCGAAGCCACCGCCGAGTTTGCATTCTTCATGATGGGGATGCTTGCGAGAAAAATGTGGCAGAGCGAGCAACTCGTGCGCGAACAAAGGTGGCCATCGTGGCATCCGTTCCTCCCGTTCCTTGGCGATGAGGTCACGGGCAAAACCATTGCCATCATTGGCACAGGACGGATCGGCCTGGCGATGATCAAAAAATGTTCCGGGTTCGACATGAATATTCTTTGCTACGACCCCGCGTATCAAAATCACGAATACATCAACGCGATTCAGGAGTTAATGGACCTCCGTCATTCACGTGGCATTCAGAAAGAGAAAACGTGGATCAAGTATGACGAGTTTGAGGACGCCTTGCGTGACGCCGATTACATGAGTTTGCACGTGCCGTTGTTAAGAGAGGGCGAAGCGGACAAACCTACGTATCATCTCATCAACGCAAATACGCTGAAGCTGATGAAACCGACCGCGTATTTGGTGAACACCTCGCGCGGCCCGGTGGTGGATGAGAAAGCGCTCGCGAAAGCGTTAAAAGAAAAAGTCATCGCGGGCGCAGCGCTCGATGTATTCGAGAAGGAGCCGCTACCGCCTGATTCGCCACTGCTCGATCCCGAAATCGCTGATCGTTGCCGCCTCTTCCATCACTTCGCCAGCGGCGCGCAGATTACACGCCTGGATATTGATCCGGATAAAGGCATGGCAGGCCGCTGCGTACAGGGACTCATCGATGTTCTCGAGGGCAACTACGGCGGCGATCCGACAAAAATGCCGTACGTCGTGAACAAAGAAGCGTTCGCGCAGTGAGCTGTCGGCTGGCTACAATTTAGATATGCTTTGGTGCGTGTGTTGATCTGACGCGGAGATTGCCGGCAAAAGAAATCGTATGTCCGTGCTTCACAGAGCGACGCCGGAGCGGCTGAGCGCGTTCTCGGACGGCGTGTTCGCTGTTCTCATTACCGTGCTGGTCTTAGACCTCCGGCCACCAAAGCTTCCCACGTTTAAAGCGCTTCTGTTGCTATGGCCTACGTGGCTCAGCTACGCGGTGAGCTACCTGTTTATCGCAATCGTATGGACCAATCACCATTATCTTCTGCGTTATGCCACCGAGGTGACCCCTCGCCTTTTGTGGTTCAATTTCGCGCATCTGTTTTCCATATCGTTGCTGCCGCTTTCTACCGCGTGGATGGCGGTGAGCAGATTGGCTCCGCAACCGGTTGCCTTCTACGCTGTGGTTTTCTTCCTCGTGAACGGGACTTACATCTGCTTGATCCGGGAGCTTATTGATCGAAGCCCAGCTGGGGAAGTTTCATCGACGATGCGTCGGATCATGCGCTTCCGATCACTCACAACTCTATGTTTCTTCGGCTTGGCTGCGTTGGTAGCGCTCAAATATCCGCTGGCTGGGCTTGGAATTTGTATCTGTTGCTTGATTTTTTATCTGAAGCCCGAGCCACCGGAGCAGCAAAGATCTCACGGGTAACCCCGCCGCTTTGCTGACAAAAAATGTTTGCACATTGTAATGATTCTGCTAAATAGTTAACCAGATGGTTAAATATACTTCGAGAACGTTGGACCGAACTTTTGCAGCGCTGGCCGATCCCACGCGTCGCCAGATTCTGGCGCACCTGGCGCGCGGCGACAGGCGCGTTACCGATCTCGCCCGGCCGCATGCCATGTCGCTTCCGGCGGTTTCAAAACATTTGCGGGTTCTCGAAAATGCCGGACTGCTCCGTCGCCGGCGCTATGGACGCGTTCATGAAATGCAGCTAAACGCCGAACCCTTAAAAAAGGCCGCGCAATGGGTCGAGGATTATCGAAAGTTCTGGGAGGGGTCGCTTGATCGGCTGGCGGCTTACTTGGAGAAAACGAACAAGGCCGCCGGCAAAAAGGGAAAGGCCTGACTCATGTGTCCGGTGTGCATCGCAAACATTGCTGTTCTGGCGACGACCTCAAGCGGTGGAGCAGCAGCCATTGCGTTCAAAGCATTTCGCAACAGCAGAGAACCAAAAGAGAGAAGACCACAAAATGAAAACAACAGAGCTGAAATTAGATCGAAAAGTGGTATCAGCGCGGGAGTGGGAGGCTGCACGCCAGCAGCTTCTCGTGAAGGAGAAGGAGTTGTTCCGGGCCCGAGACGCGCTTACCGCCGAGCGTCGGCGAATGCCGTGGTTGCCCGTGGAGAAGGAGTACCAATTCGACGGCCCCAAGGGTAAGGCGAGCCTGCTCGATTTGTTCGAAGGCCGTCATCAATTGATCGTTTATCGGGCGTTCTTCGAGCCGGGTGTAGTAGGCTGGCCCGAGCATGCATGCGTCGGATGCTCCATGGTGGCCGACCAAGTCGCTCACCCGGCTCATTTGAACGCTCGCGATACCACACTCGCGTTCGCGTCACGCGCGGCGCAGACAGATATCGAGCGCCTAAAGGCGCGAATGGGTTGGCAGTTCATTCCCTGGTACACCATCACGGACGCCTTCGACAAGGACTTCGGCGTGGATGAGTGGCATGGGACGAACGCGTTCATACGCGACGGCGACAGCGTATTCCGCACCTACTTCATCAACAACCGCGGTGACGAACAGATGGGGAACACTTGGAACTACCTCGATATCACTGCCCTCGGGCGTCAGGAGGAGTGGGAGGACTCGCCGGAGGGGTATCCTCAGACGCCGCCGTATGAATGGTGGAATTGGCACGACGCGTACGGCAACGACGAAGCCTCCGCCAAAGTCCTCGAACAGGTTCACCGGGGACGCGCAGCCGTAGCGGGCGGCGATACCATCTGATCGCTCACGTCGCAGACGTGGCGGCGGGGGAGACGATCAAACTGGAACGGAACGGAACGAACGGTGAAGAACAATCAAAGGAAGGAAACAAAAATGATGGAGTCGGATAGGAATGAAAAATGAATAAAACATTATGACTAAAACAAATGATGTAGCTGAAGCGATCATAGTGGAGCGCACTTTCGATGCTCCCGTCGCACGAGTTTGGACGGCGCTCACCGACGCAAATGAAATGCGGCAGTGGTATTTCGATCTAAAGGAATTCAAGCCGGAGATCGGCTTTGAATTTGAATTCGTGGTCGAGCACGAAGGCAACACTTATCACCACCTCTGCAAAGTCACCGAAGTGATTCCGCAAAAGAAAATCGCTTATACCTGGCGCTACAAAGGCGAGCCGGGAAATTCTCTCGTCACGTTTGAATTATTTCCCGATGGTAACAAGACGCGACTGAAACTCACGCACACTGGAATAGAAACGTTTCCGCAAACCCCGACGTATGCGCGGCAAAATTTTGAAGGCGGCTGGACTGCGATTGTAGGCTCGGAACTGAAACAATTCCTTGAAGGCCCGGAAGCAAAACCATGAATGAGAAAACCGCAGAGAAAACATCGCTCGAAATCACAAGGTTCATCAACGCGCCGCCGGCTCGCGTTTACAATGCGTGGACCGATCCGGAGCAGTTGAGACAATGGTTTGGACCAGAAAACGTGCGGACTCGGAATATCACTGCGGACGTACGAGTCGGTGGCAAATATCGTTGGGACCTTACCAGCCTGGAAGGGGAGGAAATGAGCGCGTTCGGCGAATACCGGGAGCTCATTCCGGGAAAGAAGATTGTCTTCAGTTGGAAATGGGATGACGATGAGAATTGGACAACGCACAACAGCATCGTCACAGTGGAG
>JBARMF010000188.1:0-4107 GCA_049802315.1 Candidatus Udaeobacter sp. | reverse complement strand
TCGATCGTCGTGTGCTTGAGCGCCAGTCGACAAAGCAAAGAGTTACTCGCGAACGCGATCATCGCGAGCGATGTGAGTATGAAAAGTCGCGTTGATTTCATCGCACATGAAATCCGATCCAATTGTTCGGCATCGAAGTGGAATTGTAGGCGACTCACCGCCATTAGCTAACCGTCACGCAGCACCTTTCCGTAGGGCCAGTATTGCTGGCTGGATCGCCGCGTCTGTGGCGTGGCTGAAGCCCGCGGTTCGTTAGTTTTTTACTTCAAACCGGCGAACCGCGGACCAAGGCCCTGACACGCCGCCGTTATTCGCGCGGACGCGCCACCACATCATGAGTGTTGGCAGCGTGCTGGTGCTGAATTGAGAAGGCGCAATGGTTTGATTCACAATTAATGGCGAAGGAAAATCAATTCGATCGTCAATCTGGATGGGGTGACTCATAGCCCCGGCGACGTCGCTCCAATCGAACGTGATGTTTGTTCCAGGCGCAAATCGTGCGTCTGCCGCCGGACTGACGAGCGACGGTGCAGTAAGGCCAGGTGTGGAGGGTCGCTCGCTTCCGCTCAATTTTCCCAACCGATGGTCTTCCCGCTAGGGCCCATCATTTGCTTTTGCGAAAGAAATCGTCGAGCGCTCGGTCGTAAACCATCCAACCTCTTGGCGTGGGATGTTCACGATGGACAATCAGGAAACGTGGATCGGCATCGTGCTGTTCAAACTCAATTACCGGGAAATGATATCGCGCGGAGAGCTCCCTCATCCTATCGTAATAAAGTTCGCGGGTTGAACGCGAAACGCCCCTCGCTGCATAAGCATCAATTGGCATGCTTAGAATCAACGGTTCAGCTTTGAGCTCCGCAAGCGTTCGGAACAGAAGTTCCAAGTCAGTCCATTCGCTTGCGGCGCCGATGCGCGCCCGAAACGCCGCATCCCTCGCGGGCCAAACATCGTCGAACGCTTTGGTATGTTGATAATCAGCGTCCGATGACTTGCGTTCGCGCAGCGTGTGTGAATGCACCGGCCGCAACCACTCTGGGATTGGTCTGCCCCCGGCAAGGATGTAAAGGAGCGCTTCGAAATGATCTTGCAAATCGAGCATGACAGTTTGCAGCCTGCCCAGCGGCCAGATAGCCATCAAAACCATGCGATCTATTGGACGCCCGGCGACAAGGCATTTGGCAGCGAGCTCCACCAGCCCATCTTCTGCCAGTGTGTCGGGGAACTGTAACATTCGCTTCGCAATCGCAGCCTTAAGATCAAAATCAATGGCATCGCTGAAGAGAATGCCGCTGGCTGCAGGCAATGAGAAATTTCCGGCATAAAATTCTGGCCTGCCGGCAGGCGCGAAAAACGAGCTTGCTGAAAGTGAAATTGCGACTTTGCGGCCACGCAACTCCGAGCCCAGTGCGCCCAGTTTTTGCAAAATGATCAATGAGGTGGTGCCCGCCTTGCCCACTGGACATACCTGAAACCCAGTCGGTGCGTTGGAAAAAAAATCAGATGCCCTGTTTGGAATCGGGTCGGTCAATTCCGAGCTGCCGTAAAGGAGTAAGATGTCCGGCCTGCGCGCGGCCGCCCGCTGGAAAGCAAGTCCCTGGTTCTTAATGAAGAAGTCTCTCGGAGCGACCCAATGAACCGTTTTTCGCTCAAGCTGGACTGCCAGCAATCTACCGCCGCACAAAATTCCAACCACAATTGCGCAGGCAATGAGCGCGCTAACCAAATGCAGTGTGCCCGAGCGCGCAGTCGCGGATGTTAGCATAACGCTCTAGTAATATGGTATTCGATGCCGACGTTTGCCAGGCTGAACTGGACTCGTCGCAGTCAGCTCTTTTACGGACAGCGATCCGCGCCACCAAGCTCCGTGTAGCGCGGACAATTGATGAGATGATCGTTAACCATGCCCGTCGCTTGCATCAACGCGTAGCAGATTGTCGAACCGACGAATTTGAATCCCCGTCGCAACAGACCGCGGCTCATGGCATCGGATTCCGCCGTGCGCGCGGGTACCTCAGCCAATGTTCGCCAACGATTCTGTATCGGTTTGCCGCCAACGAAAGTCCAGAGGTAAGCGTCGAAACTTCCGAGTTCTTTTCGAACCGCGAGGAAGTTTTTCGCGTTCTCGATTGTCGCTGCGATTTTCAATCGGTTTCGCACGATCCCATCGTTGCGGAGCAACCGCTGTACGTCTCGCTTGTTATAGCGCGCAATCTTTTCCGGGCGAAATCCATCGAGCGCTTTTCGGTAGTTCTCCCGCTTCTTCAAAATTGTATTCCAGCTCAGTCCGGCCTGTGCGCCTTCCAGAATGAGAAACTCGAAGAGTTCACGATCGTCGTGTACCGGAACACCCCATTCCTCATCGTGATAAGTGATGGCCGGTTCAGTCGTGGCCCAGGCACAACGCGGCATGATGTTGAGACATAACACCGATCTAGCTCTGTTCAAAAAGTGTCGCTGTAGACGTTGTAGGGGAAGCTGACAGCTTCCCTTGCATCTCCTAGCGTTTGCGAATTGTAGCCACGGCTTTGTGGTCGATCGTCCAACGCAACTATTGTTAGACAGGCCACAGGCCGATGGCTACAGCAATGGCGCGATCAGCCGGTCCGAATCTCAATCCGATTCGAACTTTGCTTCCCAACCGAAACTCAAATCACCTATTTCGTATTAACACCGAGCTTAAGCCCGGTGTATGCAGCGATCGAGACGACAAACTGTTTCAACAGTTTTAATCTGCAGGAAAGCCGTTGAAACGGCTTCGTCATTGCTGGCTTTTGGCACCCGGCTAAAGCCGGGTGTTAATGAAAGGAGGCCGCTTACACTCGGTTTCGATTCACGCGAAGGTTTCCAAATTTTCGCCGCATTGTTGCACGAGCTGCGAATCAAACGCACCTTAATTACGAAGGAGGAGTTCGAGGAATGACGGAACCGCAAGTTATCGAGAAACGTCGCCTTGTTTCGCCAGCGGCGACGCCGCAGGCCTTGGCTTGGGACAGGCGGAACAAACAGTTGTGGATGGGTTCGCGCGATCTGTGTCGAATCTATGCGATCGATCCTGAGAAAGGGACCGTCTTGAAGGAACAAGAATCGCCCGGAATTCCGTGGGCTGCCGTCGCGATAAACGGTGAACTGCGTTTTACCATTGGCGAAGGGGCGGATGACGATCGTTATATCTATCGCTACACGACTGAGGCCGGATTTTCGAAGATGTTCGCGTGTCCCGAATTTACGGGATCATACCTCAGCTTCGACGGGAAGAATCTGTACATGAGCCAGTGGCACAAGAAACGGGTGCTGAAGTTCGACGATAAAGGGAATGTGCTCCGCGAGATTGACGTCGGGGCCGAGATCTGCGGTCACACCTTTGCCAACGGCTCGCTTTACGTTTTGCGAGGGCAGGAACAGCCGAACGAAGATTGGCGAATCGCACGAGTGAATCCGCAAGAGGAAACGCCAGCGGTTGAAGATATCGCCGTTGTCCCGTTCGCCTGTCGCTCGCTGACTTTCGACGGCGAAAGCTTCTGGTCGAACTATCGCGCGAAAGGCACGATCATTTCGTTCTCTCTTCCGAATTAAAAGGTTCCTCGATCGTTCCGCAGTGAACGCGCAATCAGAACGGCTCGAAATTCGGGAACACTTCTTCCGCTTCCGCGAGCGGTCTAAACGGAGCGCAATGACGGGTCGCGACGAATTTGTTTCACACCTCCAGCGCGTTCGGATTTTTGTGCGCGGCCTCGATCGCTTCCTGCGATTTCCATTCTGATAATTCGATGATCGTCAAGAACTCAATCAGCAATCATCAACTAGCGGGCACTTCTGTTTGTAGGGCGTCTGTGTCAGACGCCAACCGGGGCGTTTCACAGAAACGCCCTACAATGAACAGCAGAATCCTCGCGGTATGACGGAGCTATGTGCCGGTTTTACAATCAGAGGTAAACGAAAATGTTTGTCGGACATGATAGCGTTGCCTTCGCGTTCAGCACGCAACGAAACGAAATTCAGCTGTGGTTTTTGGCTCGTGTCGGTGCAATTTCTCGATTACATCTGGGCGACGCTGGTGCTGCTGGGGATTGAGAAGCTGCGCGTGATCAAAAGCACGCAGGAAAA
>JBARMF010000187.1:0-9252 GCA_049802315.1 Candidatus Udaeobacter sp. | reverse complement strand
TCAATGCAGACCTGGGACAGAATATGTTTTGTGCGCGTCGATACGATGAGGCGATCGCGCAGTTGCGAAAGACGCTGGAGATTGATCCGACGTTTTATTATGCACATTATAATCTGGGCATGGCGCTCCAGCTAAAGGGTGATTTGCCTGCCGCGATTGCTGAATACACACAGGCACAGCAGTTGAGCGATGATCTTTTTGTTCCAGTGCTGCTCGCATCTGCTAAAGCCAAGTCAGGCGACAAGGATGCGGCCGTGCGACTACTGGCTGAACTGGAAGAACTCAGCCAGCATCGGCACGTACCCTCATACTGGCGTGCTTTCCTCTACCTCAGTCTGGGAAATCGCGACGAAGCAGTTCGTTGGTTGGAGCAAGTTATTGCCGATCACGACGGCCTAAGCATCAACGTGATTAAAGTTGACCCCTGGCTCGATCCACTCCGTGGAGATCCGCGATTTGAGGCGTTAGTCCAAAAAGTGGTTGGTCCCAAGCGGAAATAACAAACGTTCTTTGCCAAGCAAAGGTAAACTGGCGAGACGAGAAGACATGGCCCAACTGATCAGAGAGGAAAGGCTAGCAATGCGGGCCGGCCCTTTTCAGGCTCAATCCGCAACGGGATCCTTTGCGCGCCGATCCCGTTTTCCACAAACTCTGCGAGGAAAAGCAGCCATGAACCTCCGCTCGCGGCACAGATGCGGAACTGCGTGCGGCATTTGAGGATTACCGTTCCTATTTCGGCACGTACACCGTTGATCAGGCGAGGCAAACTGTGACACACCAAGTTCGAGGTGCCTGGTATCCGAATTGGATCGGCCATGATCAGGTCCGGCATTTCAAGTTCGATGGCCGGCGCTTGTTATTGTCCACACCGCCACTTATGTGGAATGGCCACTCATTCGAGTACGTTTTGACTGTTAAGCAGACGGAACGCCATAACACGAGCGATGCGAAAGAACGATTGCAGCGGGCGCGTTCGTGCTTAAGGTGCGCTCTCCAATTTTCAATATGCTCTGCATAATTTTCGCTCAGGCCCAAACAGGATCGCCTGGACCCATGCCCGGCGGCGGCATTGGCTCGTTTTTCGTGCCGCTCATTTTCATTTTCATCATCATGTATTTTGTGATGATTCGGCCGCAGAAAAAGCGGCAGGAACAGCAACAGAAGTTGATCGGAAATCTAAAGACCGGTGATCGCGTGGTGACCAATGCGGGCATTCACGGTCTCATTTCGAATGTAAAAGAAACTACGGTGCTTGTGAAAGTGGCCGACAACGTAAAAATCGAGATGGACAAATCGGCGATTACCAACGTCCTAAAAGAGGCGTAAGCTAAGAAAACGTTTCCGTTACCAGGCCGGACGCAACAAGCAACGCCGATGAGCAAATCGAAAATCGAAAATCGAGGATCGAAAATTCCATGACCCCGGTCCTCACTTTTTTTATCGGCCTCGCCATACTGGTGCTTTTCGGCTGGTATTTCGCGTCCGAAGGCGATCGATCACGCCGCATTCTAGGGACTGTGCTGACAATCGTGGTCACGGCGTTTTGCCTTTGGTCGACCTATCCGCCTTTCGACCAGAAGCGACCGGATGGCACAGTGATTCGCCACGGCAAGATCCATCTCGGTCTCGACCTTCAAGGCGGCACTTCGTTTCTGATTCGGCTGGAGCCACCAGCAAGCGCGGATGGTGGAAAGCGGCCAATTACAAAAGCGATGGTAGATCAGGCCATCGAGGCGATCCGCAAACGTATCGACCGCTTTGGGGTTAGCGAGCCGATTATCACGCCCCAGGGCAGCGACCGTATTCTGGTGCAAATTCCGGGTCTCGACGCGGCCAATATTCAGGAGGCGCGCGAGCAACTCTCACGCGTAGCCAAATTAGAATTCCGCCTCGTGTATCCGGACAATGGTCAACGCTTGAAAGCGATTGATGACGCAAAGGAAGTGATTCCTCCGGAATATCGCATCGAAACTTACACACAGCAGGTTCAGGGCGGAAAGCCGATCGAAGAACGTTTGCTCGTCAAAAAGAAAGCAGATCTCGGCGGTAACCATGTTTCGCAAGCGGCTGCCGGCTACGGTCAGGAAGGATGGGAAGTCACAATCAGGTTCGACACTGAAGGCGCCAAAACTTTCGGTCAAATCACCGAAGCAAACGTGAACCATCGCTTTGCAATTGTGCTCGATGGAGCAATTCAATCCGCGCCTGTTATTAGGACGGCTATTTACGGTGGCAACGCGGTCATCAGCGGCGGACGCATGGACGAACCGGAGGCCCGCAATCTCGCGAGCGTGTTGGAGAATCCGCTGCAAACGCCAGTCAAGATTGAAGAGGAGCGCCAGGTTTCAGCCAGCCTCGGTAGCGACTCGATCAAGAGCGGCATCTACTCAGGTATTGCGGGCTTTATCCTGGTGGTCGTGTTCATGGTCATCTATTACCACTTGGTCGGTCTCATCGCCGACGTCGCTCTCCTGATCAACTGCATCATGGTGGTTGGCGTGCTGGGCATGTTCAATAGCGTCCTGACACTTCCCGGCATCGCTGGCCTAATTCTCAGTTTGGGAATTGCGGTGGACGCCAATGTTCTGATTTACGAACGGCTTCGGGATGAAATTAAACAGGGAAAATCGCTTCGTGTGGCGGTGGATACCTCTTACCGGAAAGCGTTCAGTGCTATTTTCGATGCACACGTCACCCAGTTTCTTACAGCCGCGATTCTTTTTTGGTTGGCAAGTGGACCGGTTAAGGGTTTCGCACTGACGCTGACGATCGGCATTGTCGCGTCAATGTTCTCTTCGCTGCTGGTCACGTACACCTGTTTTTCCTGGGCATTCGCGCTCGGCTGGCTGAAGCGGGTGTCCATGCTTCATCTCATTCGTTCAAAGGGGTTCGATTTCCTCGGAAACGCGCCCAAGTTCGTGTCGATATCCGCCGTGGCCACGCTTCTGTGTCTTGGCATTTTATTCATGAAGGGTCAGCGCAATCTCGGGGCCGATTTCAGAGGGGGCGATCTACTTGTTATCTCTGCGGCGCACAAGCTGACACCGGATGAAGTACGTGGCGCGCTCGCTCATACCGGGTTTCAAAATAGCGTTATTCAATCGGAAAAGGTGGCGAATCGCGATCTCATCAGCATTCGAGCTGATTCAGGCTCCGCCGATAAAATCAAAGCGCAGCTGAGCGAAGCGTTGCCGACAGCGGGTCTGAAGTTCGAACAGACAGACCACGTCGGTGCGCTGGTTGGAAAAGAATTGGCGACAAAAAGCGCGCTGGCTCTCGCGCTTGGGCTGCTGGGAATTTTCGTGTACGTGAGCTTCCGGTTCGCAACCTCGTTTGCCGTGGCTTCGCTGGCAGCGTTGGCGCACGACCTTATTATCACTATAGGCATCTTCGCGTTGAGCGGGCGTGAGCTTTCCTTGATTATGGTGGCTGCGGTCCTAACGATCGCCGGTTACTCCATCAACGATAAAATTGTCGTTTTCGACCGCATTCGCAGTGGCTTGCGTGATCGATTGTCGGGATCGGTAGCGGAAGTTATGAATACTTCAATTAACGAGACGCTGTCGCGAACGATCCTCACCGGAGGCACTGTTTTGCTGACGGTACTCGCGCTGTATTTCTTTGGTGGCCCGGTTCTAAATGACTTCGCCTTCTCGTTTCTTATCGGTGTTATCGTCGGAACGTATTCGTCCATTTTCATTGCCTCGCCTATTGTCCTGTGGTGGACGCGCGCGAGAGGCCGCGATACAAGCGCGCTTCGTCGCGAAGTGATTCAACAAACGACCACTGCGGGCCGGCTCGCGCCGCGATCGTAACTGTTCAAAGCAAGCGTCCTTCTCTCTCGTGAGAACGTTCTGACTCGCTGCGGTCAGGGAATGTTGGCGAGAATCTTCTCCATCTCGGCGCTCGTAAAAGCACGCAACGTCTGCGTCCGGATATTGCCCAGGATATCCGCGGACAGCAACACGCTGGCAGCCGTCTCGTCGTTTGGTGCCTCGAAGACACACACCTGGTCATAGTGACCGAGTGTCCAGTACATCTGCTTGATGGTTACTCCCTTCGACTGCACCTTCGCCGCCCAGTCAGCAATTCGCTGAGTGGTTTCCCTTGCAGCGTGAATTCCTTTATCAGTGAATTGCACCAAACTGATGTACGTCGCCATGATATCGATCCTTTAGCTAATGCGACCGAACATTGCAAGAACCGACACGGACTTCTCGTTCGTGCTCGTTGGAAAGCTGAATGCCCGTTTTAAGGAACTTGAAATCAGAAATGGAGGCGAGGGGAGTTGAACCCCTGTCCTCGTCGCTATCCGCGCAAACATCTACACGTTTATCCGGTGATAAGTTTTAAGGAACCGAACGTTGCACCGGCACACTGCCAGCTCCCGAGCGTCCACGAGTTTCCTTCACCATCCGGCGCGGTCGCTCCGCCGTTTGATTAGCCTGCTGTCCACGTTTGGTGCCGTAGCAGGCGTCCAACTCCAAACGTCACGGTCAATTAAGCCGCGAGAGCGAGATCTTGGTGATCTGCGTTTATTTGTTTTGGTCCGGTTTTTAACGAGGCCAACGAACCATCCTCGACATGCCGTCTGCGCTTCCAACGATGAGTCGAAGCCAGTACGCCCCCAAATTAATTTGTGCTTGAATATGTACCTCCGTGTGCGGTCTTATGCAAGCAGTCCGAAGGGTCCCCCGAATGGCGATAGAAATCACATCTGAATCTTTGGCCGGTGCGCAGCCGGAACCGACGGCGAATTACAAGGAAAGCCCGCTGGCGGCGGTGTCTCAGTTTCCAGGTAGCAGTCAGCTCGGTTCGCGGTCGCGATTTGGCCTAACAAATTCGACGTGGACCCGACGCAACTTTAGTAGTCGCGCGCGGGAACTTTCAGGCGGTGACGCCATCATTCTCTCCATCCCGAAGAGTGGCCGCACATGGCTTCGGGCATTTCTTTGCGCTTACTTCTGCAGACGCTTCGGTCTTGAGTTTACTTTGCGAACGGGACGTTATGATTTACCTGGTTTTCCGCGGATAGTCTTTTCTCATGATCTGTTTGAGCATCGCACCAAAGGCGATCGCTGGGACAGAATTCGCGGTAAATATCTTGTCCCGCGCCGCGAGCTTAACCGGGCAAAGATTATCCTGCTCGCCCGAGATCCGCGTGATTGTTTCGTTTCTCTCTTCTTGCAACTAACACGGCGCGATCCGAATGCGCCGGTCAAGCTCAGGCAAAAGACTGTGAGCGAAATGTTGCGCGACGAAAAGTTCGGCATGCGCGCCATCGTTGATGCCATGAACAATTGGCTTAACGAGTTCTCTCACCGTGACAGTTTCACCCTCGTCCGATACGAAGCACTGCGAGCCTCGCCAGCCGAACATTTCCGAGACCTGCTTGCAGTCCTTGGTGAATCGTCGCCCGACGCGAATATTTTCCAAAAAGCACTCGAGTTTTCCCGGTTTGAGAACATGCAAAAGCTCGAGGCCGCGGGAGCTTTTGATTCAAACATTCTGCATCCGGGTGATGTGCGCGATCCAGAATCGTTTAAGGTGCGCCGCGGAAAAGTTGGAGGGTATCGCGAATATCTGTCGGCGGAAGACCAGCAATTCGCCGAAGCTGCATTGACAGAGCTGGATCGCCGATTCGGCTATACGGGCTAAACACACCTGGCTTCTGTTCATTTCGAGCGTCAGTGTTACACTCTGTCGGCGGGGAAGATCTTAAACCGATGATCAATATATTTATCCGCGATCGGATTCGTTAGGCGTAATCGCGCACGCGCTTTGCGGGCTGGAATTACACACGCGTCCTGCCGCTCACTTTGTAAAACACGTCAGGACTTTTCGATCGGAAATCTGGTTCGTGACAACTGGCGGCCGATATTCTGCTGCAAGCTTAATCGATGTTCTCCGCGCCAATCTCGATTTCGGAGCCACGGCAACACTCGAAGCTCACGGTGTAGATGCTGAGGAGGCCGTGAACGATTACAAACGTTGCTCGGCGAATTGCAGAGGTTCGATGAATCCTAACGCAGCGGCCGCGCGACGAGGATCCCGCTGTCTGACCCATATCGATAAAGATATTTCGAAAGCTCGTCGTCCACGATAACTTTGCCGGAATTGCTGGGCGAGGAAGCGTGCATGAAATGCAAAACGCCGTCGCTCGAGCGCAGTGCCAGCCCCACATGCGCAGTCGAATGGAGCCCGTTTCGCTCGCGCGAAATTACGCCGATGACGTCGCCGCTGCGCAATTTCGGCTCGATACCAGCGACCTGGCTTTTTGGAATTTCGTAGAGCGGCCGCGACGACACATTCGCTTCCATTCGCGCAAGAGGCCCGAGCAACGAGCGATTCGAAGCAAGGTAACGATAGTGCCGCCAGCCGACGGTCATCTCGCGCGCAGAATGCGGCACGCTGTGCCCGCCAAGCTGACGCGTCATGTCGACAACCAAGCCGCGGCGATCATTATCGTAAAGCCAGTCTTCCAAGTAATGCAGCCGGGAAAGGTAATCGCCCGTGCATTCGCCGCCGCGATAACGGTCCATCTCGATGTAGTGCAGTAAACGTTCTGGAGTCCAATTTGATTCCGGTTCGTTCAACATTCGCGCAAAGCCAAGTGCCGTTTCGAAAAATGTCCAGCAGTCCATCCCGTAGAAGTTCACCGATGGCGATTCGATCCGGTTATCGATCTCCAGGGTGAAATGTTTGTAGCGGGTACCGACCAGCGCTTTTCCAACCGCCGCAGTCCGATCACCAATCGGTAGTGATCGCCAGTTCTCTGATTTCGCTTTGGCAACCAACCGATTGAATTGGTCCTGCCCCTTGAACACCGTGTCGAATGGCAAGCGCGATTCGGACGCTATCCCGGCGGAACAAATCAAAAACAGTATGACGCAAACGTTCCAGCTCCTCATGTGAAGAAATAACTGAACGCCGGTTGTAAAAAGTTACAAGGTCAAAGGATTAGAGGCTTGGAACGTCCAACGCCGGGGCGCTATGTCTGAAGTTTGTAACGTTTTAACGCTTTCCACTTTGTAACTGTCCCATATCGTTCTAAGACCGTGCCAATCCGCTTTCCGAAAAAGAAACGGCGAAACATTGTTCGCCAGACACCAGATGGCGATGCTTCGGTAGCAACGGGGCGGCATTCTACTCGCGTCCGGCTGCGTCCGCGGTCCGATTGGCATAAACGCAATTTTCTTACCAGTGTTTTGATTCCATCGCTGTTCGTGAAGCGATCTGGCGAATACGTGCCGCCGCAATTTCCCAAGATCCGAGAAGGCGAGATCTGCATCACCTGGATCGGCCACGCTTCATTTCTCATCCAAACGCATGAGGTCAACATCTTGATCGACCCGATTTGGTCGAAATGGCTCAAGGTCATCAAACGATTGAAACGACCTGGCTTCGAAATTCAGCATTTGCCTTCCATTGATTTCGTACTTGTCACTCATGCGCATTTCGATCACCTCGACCGGCGCACGCTGCGGCGCGTAGCTACGAATCAACCCATCGTTGTTCCAACGGGTGTGGGAAACTTGGTCCACGATCTCGGGTTTCACATCGTGCACGAACTCGATTACTGGCAGACCGTCGAACTTGGGCCGCTCAAGATTTCGCTCACGCCGTGTCACCACTGGGGGGCCCGGTTTCTTGCGGATTTGCATCGCGATTTTGGTGGTTTTGTGATCGCGTCGAATGGCCGCACGATTTTTCATTGTGGCGACACAGCTTATTTCCCGGGCTTCAAGGAAATTGGCGACCGCTTCAGTGTCGACCTCGCGTTGCTTCCCATAGGCGCGTACGAAGCGCCCACCGGTCGCGAAGTTCACATGAATCCGGAAGAGGCGGTTAGAGCTTTTTTGGAACTGCGCGCGAAGACGCTAATTCCGATGCATTACGGCACGTTTCCCCTCGGCTTCGAGCCGCTCCATGAACCGCCGCAGCGATTGCTTGCAGCGGCACGCGCGCACGGGATCGAGCGAAAAGTGCTCGTGATGACCGAGGGCATACCGGTCGTTTTGTAGGGCGTTTCTGTGAAACGCCGAACGGCCGCAATCGCAAATAGTCGGCGTCTGACACAGACGCCCTACAATTTACTTGGCGCAACGAGCGCTGGATTGCTGGTCATTATCTTTTGTCTAATCCTGCTCTGGCACAATCCTCTGGTTTTTTGGAATGACGATTACGAAGTGTCGGTGCTGCCAGTGTTCGCCGACATGGCGCGGAGTTGGTCTGAAGGTCATTGGCCGATTCTGAGTCCGTATTCGTGGGTCTGCGGTAATCTCGCGGGGGAATTTCAGTACGGCACGTTTTCCGTGTTCGTGAATGCGGCCGTCGTTTTGATCTGGAAATTTCCGCTCACATTTCCACAACAGGCGGCTGCGCTTTCGATCGCGCATCTTTTTGTACTCGCGATTGGCGCATCTTTGCTCGCACGCGATCGCGGGTTTTCAATCGCCTTATCCATCTTTGTGGCGCTGGTTGCCTCGTTAAGCGGGTGGATCGTTTGCTGGGGAGCGACCGATTGGTTTGGTGCACTCGGCGCATTCACCTGGTTGCCATGGGCGTGGTGGGGAGCGGAACGCGCTCTGGATTCGCGACGAACGAAATGGCGATGGCTCTGGCCGGCACCGTTCGTTTATCTCCTCGTTACGGGCGGATTTCCTTACACAGTTTTAATGCTGCTGCTCCTCATTGCGTGGTTGTCGATTAAAGCGATGTGGTCCCGACAAATCGGGAAGGGCCTCGACGGTCGCAATACTAAGGTCTCCCCCATATTTGCAGTGTTGCCGATGTTGTTCGGTGTCGCTCTGGGTTTCGGGCTTTCCGCGCCCGCATGGCTCGCACTGCTTGACCTGGTCCAGGGTTCAGCACGCGAGTTGCAATCCGCCGTGGCGCATTGGCAATGGCGCGTGCCGCCTGCGGCGCTCCCGGGATTAGTTTTGCCGTCGTGGACGGTGAACTGGACTGATTTTTCCTCGCGCGGCCGCCCACATACGGCTGCGGAATTGGCTTGCGGTTTGGTGGCTCCCGTCGCACTTGTCGCCGCATTGATCTGGCGTCCGCGGATGGTCGTTAGGCAAATCAAATGGGAGCTCGTGCTGCTGTTGCTCGTGCTTTTACTCTGCATGATTCCGACCGCAGGCATGTTCCGTTGGAGTTTTCGTTGGCTGCCATTTTTCCATCTCGTACTAGCGATTTGCGCGGCAGAAGCTTTGCGTTTAAAGCCGGGGTCACCGACCCCGGCTACAG
>JBARMF010000186.1:0-6639 GCA_049802315.1 Candidatus Udaeobacter sp. | reverse complement strand
CGCCATATTCACCCATGATCCCGTCGCCGGTTTCCGCGACAATTAGATCAACGCCATGCGCCGCCAACTCATTGAAGATCATTCGCGCAACGCTTGCGGACGTTTCCGGTCCGGTGCAAGCGGTCCCCGCATCGGTGAAATCGAGGATCGCGTCAGCTCCGTAGTCGCGCATAGAAAGAATATCGCGCAACAAGCTGACGCCCGTGAGCTTGGCGCCACCTACGCTATATCCTTCCTGTGAAAAACGGCGTACCAACGCGCAGGCGGCGTGGGTTTTGCCGGATTGCATGCAAGTGCCTGTAACGAAAACGACCGGCACCCGCCGCGAATTCAGATGTCCCTCGATTGCGCCGTGAAGGATCGACGCCGGCGCACCGATGCGGGTGCCGAATTCCGGGAAGAGCAGGACCTGCCCGAGCATTTCTACTTCAAACGGCGCACCCACGTCGGGGCTGCTGGAAATCGCCTGGCCAATGACGCCGCCCATGTTCAAGAGGTGGAGAATGTCACCGACTTTCACGTCACTCGGCATCACGCCTTCATATCCTCGCAACGCATTGCGGTGGCCTAACGTCCCGGCGATCACATCGCCTGCGTGCAGGACGCTCAAGCGGCCGTGAACGTCTTCCAGTTGATTGTAAATGCTCTTCTCGCCGCGCACTCGGCCGACCACGACCGCACCTGGCGTCGCTTCGATTTGCTGCCTGAGCGTTACCTGACGTCCCAGGTGCAGATTGCGAGTAACCGAGCCGATTTTATCAAGATGAATGCGCATGCGACAAGGCCTTCACTCGTTAGGCGACCCAATCGCCAGCATCTCCGGCACGCCAAAAATTTTCGCAAACGCCGCCGCCTCCGATCCGGACCAAAGCGATGTTCCTTCGCCATAACTTGCTATCTCTGACCGCATGAGACTGTTCGCGGAACGCACTCCCTCCACTGCGAAATTGCGGGGAGAAATTCGTACGCGTACGTCACCCGTTACGACTCGCTGACTGGATTCGAGAAATGCTTCCAAGTCGCGCGCGAGCGGATCGAAAAAATGACCTTCGTGGAGCAATGTGCCGTAGACATTGCCGAGGTGCTCCTTCCAGAAAAGTTGCTTGCCGGTGAGAACGAGCTTTTCCAATTCGCGATGCGCCGCGATAAGAAGATGCGCACCCGGAGCTTCGAAAGCGACGCGACCTTTGATTCCCAGAATCGTGTCACCGAGATGAATGCCGCGCCCGATCCCGTATCGCCGGCCAATGGCGTTCAACGCGTCAATCGCCGCCACCGCGCTCTTCGCTTCTCCATCGATTTTAGAAGGCACACCTTTGTCGAAGGTGATGGTTACGACTCGCGCTGGAAGGGCCGGATCAATTTCCCCTCCAGGATAACTTTCGTCCGGCAGGTGCTGCCAGGAATCATGTGTCTCCTTCCCGCCAATAGTCGTACCCCACATTCCCTGATTGATACTGTATTGCTCGAGCTTCTCCGGAAATGTGAAGCCGCGCGCGGAGAGGAATGCGTGTTCTTCGGCACGGCTCAGGGCAAGGTCTCGGATGGGCGTGAGAATCTCGAGCTCTGGCGCGAGCGCGCGAAACGCCACGTCGAAACGGACTTGATCATTCCCTGCTCCTGTCGACCCGTGCGCAATTGCGACCGCGTTGATCTGGCGCGCGTGACGCACGACCCCCCGCGCCTGGCAAACTCGCTCGGCACTGACGGAGAGCGGATACACGCCGCCCCGCAGAACGTTACCCGCTATAAGGAAGCGCAAATAATCGCGAAACAACTCGTCTCGCCCATTGATCGTGGTGTGCGACTCTGCGCCAAGTTGGTGCGCAAGCTTCTCGATTCGCTCCAACTCCGCATCACCGAATCCGCCGGTATCGACCGTGACCGTATGCACCTCGCGCCCTTGTTCGCGCAGCGAGAGAACACAAAACGAAGTATCCAGTCCTCCGGAAAAAGCGAGCAGAGTGCGAGGGGCTGTGTTCATGGCCAATTGAAAAGACGTTCGGTGGCGGTCGCGAGGAAACGACGGCGATCACCGATCCAGTTTTTGCTGTCGGCCAGTGCGACGGCAATCTCCGTCAAAGCGAGTTGCCCAGCTTGAGGGACTGCGCTGCTGGCCGCTACAGCAACTGGTCTGAAACTTCCTTCCTGCAATTGACGCGCGACCTCCGCGTAAGCAGCGCGAAACGGCATTCCTTCCGCCGCCAACCGGCAAGCATCACTTGCGGCGTGAATTTCTTCGCTGCACGCTGTGGCGCAGGCTTGCTCGTTGATTTCCAGACCAGGCAGCAGCTGCGTCACCACGTCGAAAAGCTGTTCGCCTTTTGCGACAATTTCGAGAAAGGGCGCTTTCGACAATTGTTGATCGCGGTGATAACTCGAAGGCAACCCGCCGCTGAGATGCGAGAGCAAAGCCGCCAACCCACGCAATTCGCGGCAACGCCCCCGCGCCAGTTCCAGCACATCTGGGTTCTGTTTTTGCGGCATTAAACTGGAGCCGGTCGTAAAGTTGTTAGGCAATCGCACGAAATTGAATTCGTCCGTACTCCAAATCAACAAATCCCAGAGCGCCTTCTCCAAACTGCACGCCGCAGACACAATCCATGCCGCGATCGCTTGCTCGTGACGTCCACGGCTATTCATCACGTCGATCGGGCTGCATTGTACACGAGAAAATCCCAACAACTCCGCGCTGTGTTCCCGGTTGAGTTTCACTGGCGAACCGAAGCCCGCCGCCGCTCCGAGTGGGCACCGGTCGATCCGCGACCAAAGCGCGGGAAGTTGGTCAAGTTCCTCGAGTAATCCTTCCGCGAAGGCCGCACCCCACATTCCCCAGTTTGAGGGCATGGCGCGCCGCATGTGGGTGTAACCCGGAATTAGCGTGGAGGAATGTCTCCGCCCGAAATCCACGAAGGCGGAGGCGCAGTTTCCCAGCGCTTCACCCAAATCGAGAAGGTGCGCGCGCATCCAAAGCCGCAACGCGGTTTGCACCTGGTCGTTGCGCGACCGGGCGAGATGAATGCGGCGACCAGTCGGGCCGAGCTCTTTGGTAAGGGCAACTTCGAGTGCGGTGTGACCGTCCTCCTGCTCGCGCGTAATCGTCAGTTCACCGCGCTCAGCTAGTTCCTTCAGGCGACGAAGCGCCGCAACTAGCGCCTTCGCCTCATTTTCCGGCAGCAATCCACATCCGCTCAGCATCCGCGCGTGCGCTGCGCTGCCTTCCGCATCGAAAGGCAGCAATTCCAGATCGATGATTGGATCATTGCCGACCGTGAACGCGTGAAGCCGCTCATCCAACGGCTGACCTTTGGCCCAGAGCATCTCAGACATGCACAACCTCCGCGGCCGCCATCCGAAAATAGGTGTGTATGAATCGGCTATAGAACACCACGCCTTTTTCGAGTTCCGACAAAAGTAGATACTCGTTAGGCTGATGACTTCGGTTCGTGTTGCCCGGGCCGACCTTGACCGCGGGAATGTCTTTGAGGAAAGCCCAATCTGAAGTGGTCACCGATCCGATGCCGGCGGAAGCGTCAGCTACTTCGAGCGCGGCACGCACGACGACTTCGGAAGCATTCGTCGCGACGGGTTCGTAACGATGCGAATGCATGGCGACTTCGCTTTCAAGCCTGGCACCAATCTCGTTGGCGAGGATCGTATGATCGAGATTCGGGGTAGTCCGCAGATCCACAAAAAAATCGCAACGGTCGGGTACCTGATTACGCGCGAGTCCGCCATTGATCTGCGTTACCTCTGCGCGGGTCGCACCTAAATCTTCATGCGCCTGAAATTCCATTACGGCGAGGCGCGAAATATCGCGCGACGCCTTGTGTATCGCGTTCTCACCCAGATAGGCATGGGCCGCGTGTGATGCCTTGCCGTAAGCGGTACAACGCAGAATCAGGAGGCCCCGTTGCGCCGTGCAAACCTGGAGACCGGTCGGTTCACCGACGAGAACGGCATCAATGTGACCAAGTTTTGGTTTTATTGTGCGAATGCCTTCGCCGCCGCGCTCCTCGTCCGCGACAAAAGCGAAAGTGATCGAGCCCTCAAAGTCTCTGTGCTGGATCTCACGAGCTGTCATAATCATCGCAGCGACGGAGCCCTTGGCGTCATTCGCGCCGAGGCCTGTTAGCTTGCCATCCTCGACGTGAGCTTTGAAGGGATCGCTATTCCAACCTGCGCAGGGCGGCACGGTATCGAGATGGCTGAGTAGGAGCAGATGGGGTCGTTCGCGTTTACCCAGTGTGTACCAAATGCTGTTGCCTTCGCGCTGAATCGTGAACCCTTCCTCGGACAAAATTCCGCTAAGGTCATTCGCGATTTTGCCTTCATTGCCCGAGACGCTCGGTGTCGAAACGAGAAACTCGAGGAGCTGCGCGGCGTTCATGAGTTCGGCTCCGACGGTCCTTGTGCGACCAACATCGTTCCGCTGCCCTCGTTCGTGAAAACCTCTGCGAGAATCGAATCGGAGATAAGGCCAGAAACGAAGTGAACGCTTGTCACACCTGCACCAAGCGCTGAGACTGCCGCGGCGATTTTTGGTCGCATGCCAGTTTGGATCGCACCGCAGGCTTCGAGTTCTGTAACCTTTGCCAGATCGACGAAAGGAAGCACGCTGTGGGGATTTTCAGGATCGGAGAGCAAGCCTGTCTCTTTTAAGACGAAGAACAATTTCTCCACTTTAAGTGCCGCCGCGACGGCCGCAGCGACCGAGTCCGCATTCGTGTTAAGAATCTGCTGTGTTGCGTCGGCAGTGAAAGGTGCGACCACCGGGACGTAGCCGCCGTCGATCAGCACCTGCAACACGCGCGGCTCAGCGAATTCGATGTCACCAACACACCCAAAATCTATGTTTTGGCCATCCATGACAACAGGCGGCCGACGCCCTGCGCGAAGCAAACCCGCATCTTGCCCGGATAAACCTACGGCAAGTAAACCAGCGGCCTGAAGATCGGCGATCAACTCCATCTGCACGCCGCCTTTCAAAACCATCTTTGCTGCTTCCAACACTTCTGGAGTCGTGACGCGACGACCTGCTATCTTCTGTGTGTCAAGGCCAAGATGCTGACACAGTCTATCTACGGCTGGACCGCCCCCGTGCACGACCACAAGCGGAATCCCAAAACTCGAAAGCAATGCCAATTGTCCGCAAATGCTCCTGCGCAAGGCGCCGTCCGCGAGAATATCGCCGCCGATCTTCACCACGAACGGCTTGTTGCGAAACGCGCGCACATATTTCGCGGCGTCTTTCAGCGGATCGAATGGAGATCTTCTCGTCATGGTTAGTTGAGCAGCCAATCAAGCAAAGCGCGTTGCACATGAAAACGGTTCTCGGCCTCGTCGACGACCCGGCTCCAGGGTCCGTCGAGAACGGCGTCGGCAACCTCTACGTTCCTTCGAACCGGGAGGCAGTGAAGAAAAATCGCATCTCGCGCGGCTCTCTCCATGTGCTGTGGCGAAATCATCCAGTCGGTGTGTTGCCTAACGACATCCGACCCCAAGCCGCTCAAAGTGGCTGGTCCCCAGGCTTTCGCATAAACGGCACGCGAATCTTTCAACGCCGGGTACTGCTCGTGAAAGAATGACACGCTACCACCGCTCGCTCTCGCATAAATTTCAGCTTCGCGAATTACGTCCGGGTGCAATTCGAAGCCTTGTGGGTAGGCCACACGCAGCTCACATCCAGCGGCCGCCGCAGTTAACAGGAACGAGTTCGGCACGGCTTTCGGCAGCGATTTGATGTGCGGAGCCCACGTTAGGGTGACGGGCAGCCCTTTCGCGGAGCCGAACTGCTGTTCAATCGTCATGAGGTCCGCCATTCCCTGGCATGGATGCTCTCGTGCACTTTCCATGCTCACGACTGGGACGGTTGCGTGTTGCCGAAATGCTTTGATTACCGCGTCGTCGTGGTCCGCCTCGTCATCCACACCATCGGCGAAAGTGCGCACGGCCAGTGCATCGACGTAACGGCACAATACGGGTACGGCTTCCTTCAAGTGCTCTGCGCGATCGCCGTCCATCACGGCGCCGAGTCGATCCTCGAATTTCCAAGTCGAGCTACCGGCCTCCATCACTACCGCGTCGCCACCGCCGCGCGCCATGACAGCTTCGAATGAAACACGCGTGCGCAGGGACGGATTGAAGAAGAGCATGCCGAGCAGTTTATCCCGCAAGTGTTTTGGATGCGGTTTCCCCTTCCAGGTTTTGGCAGTGGACAAAATCTGGTTAACGGCTTCGAGCCCGAGATCTGATAAGCGCGTAGCGTGTTTCATCTCGGGTTCGGTTAAAATTCGCGGACTGCCTGAGCGAGCGTGGCAATCGCTTCATCAGTTAGGTTCAACGGCGGCATCAGCCGTAGGACCTCGGGATCGGCGCTGCTACCAACTAAGATCCGCTTCTGCTCAAGGTGTTGCTTTAAGGCAGAAGCACGGCTGGGCACTCGCAATCCCAAAAGAAGACCGCTACCTAAAACTTCAGTTATACAGCTGCTTGTTAGCGATCGTCGAATTTCGGCTTCGGCGTTCACTGCACGAGCCATCAGTCTTTCTTCCTGGATGACGTCCAGCGTTGCCAGCAACGCAGCGCACGCGAGCGGTGACCCTCCGAAAGTGCTACCGAGATCGCCTGGCCTAAGGC
>JBARMF010000185.1:0-2727 GCA_049802315.1 Candidatus Udaeobacter sp. | reverse complement strand
GATGGCGCGCCTGGCTTAATGGCACGACGCTCACCGTCGGAATGCAAAACGTCTTTGATTCTGATCCGCCGTTCGTGGCCGGCACCTTCGAGAACAACTACGACGAATCGCTTGCCACCATCAAAGGACGGTTCTGGTACGCGCAGTTAAAGAAGAAATTCTAGCGGGGTTTCAGCTCAGCGAAAAAGCTTTGCAGCCTCAGGGCTCCTTTTCCTCGCAGAGTTTTTGGAAAGCGGGATCGGTGCGTAAAGGGTCCCACATCGGATTGAGTCGTAAAAGTGCTGGCGTAAGAGGCTCAAAAGCTGGCGTTCGTAACAACCGCGCGAGAGTAGAAATCGGGCGGCTAGTCTCACCTAACATTGTCTGAATATGCGCTACGTATCCTTCGAGGGCAGGTCCGATCATCGGATCCTTAGCACTCGGCAAAAGCATTGACCGTCTCGCTAGCTTTAGGGCTAAGTCCCTTTCTCCGATCAAAGCATTAGCATGAGCGAGCGACGCCCAAGCAACTGCGTTATCTGGTTGATTGTTGCAGACCGGCTCCAGCGTGTTGCGCGCCTGTTCAGCGGTGGCCTTAGCTCCAGCTGTATCGCCAGCAAGGCGCTGCATGAAAGCAAGCCACACCTGTCCAGTGCCCTTATCGAACTCAGACGCAAAATGAAATTGAGCCAGTCGGGCTTGCAGCAATCGAACGGCCTCACCGTAATTTCGTTCAAGTCTCAACTGATCGATCTTGATTCCGAAGGTATCCTCATTAGGAGCCTGCCAGTTTATCTCTGATAGGAGCCTGGCGGCCTTTTGCAGGTTACCCTGAGCCTGATAAATCCTGGCCTTCGCCGCCATCACGTCCGGATCGTTTGGCATAATATCCAGCGCTCGATCATAAAGCTTTAGCGCGGCCGGAAATTGTCGAAGCATGGAGTAAGTCAATGCCGCATCGATGAGTAACTCCACATTACGTGGGTCCAGGGAGAGGGCTTGCTCAAAGTAGCTAATGCTTTGATCCCAGTGTCCCTGGCGCCGCGCAACCTCGGCGAGTGCGTATGGCACTTCGCTGCTACCGGGTAACATTTTGCTCACGCGACCGAACGTGGTTTTGGCAGTCCCGTAATCACGCAGCACGCGATATTGATAATAACCCAAGGCGAGAAGGGTCTCGGGAGAGTTAGGCTGCAGTTTTTGCGCATTCTCCAAAGCACGTTTCACTGCGTCGCGCCGACCGGGAGTAGTGTCCCTCTCATCGAAGTAGATATCCGCGTTCGCGCGAGAAAGCCGCGCCCAGGCAAGCGCAAAATTTGGGTCAAGCTGCACCGCCCGCTCATAAAACCCAGCGGCTTCCCAAAGTTCGGTGGAGCGTGCTTCAAAAGACAGGCCGCGCAGATAGAAATCGTAAGCCGCCGGATTGTTTGTCAGCTTAAGTGCTAACGCCTGCTCCTCGTGACCGGTGAGCTTCGCTTGCAACGATTCCGCAATTCTTTTGGCAATGTCGCTCTCGACTCCAAAGATGTCAGTCAACTTGCGATCGTAGGTGTCAGCCCAAAGATGGGAATCGGTTTGCGCGTTGATCAACTGAACGTTGACTCGCACATGATCAGCCGCTTTTTGCACGCTCCCCTCAAGAATATTCGCTACCCCCAGCTGCTCCGCGATCTCGCCGAGATTCCTAGGTTTGCTCTGATATTGCTGCGTCGAAGTGCGCGAGATTACTTTTAAATCCGCGATCTTAGCCAGCCGCGTCAGAATCTCCTCTTGGATGCCCTCAGCGAAGTAGGCGTTATCTGGATCGGCGCTGAGATTTTCGAATGGCAGCACGGCGATGCTTTTCTCAGGTGGTGAGCTCGTCGTCAGGTTCCGGTGCCAGTAGAAAGGGAGTGCCAGCGCCAAAACACCTATTAACAATATAAGCACCAGAGCCGCGGGCGATCGTATCCAGCGCAGCCATGGAAGCGCCGCAGGGGCGCGTGCCAAGTCAGCCTCGACTTCCAATTTGTGACGAAGATCTTTGAGCGCCTGAAGCAGCTCGCGTGCGCTCTGATACCTTTGCTCGCGATCTTTGCGCAGCGCCTTGCTGATAATCTGCTGAAGCTCAGCAGGAGCGTAAGCGATGTAATGCGTGAGCGGCGGTGGCTCCTTCTCAAGAATCGAAGACATCACCTCTTTTGGTGTGCCTGCCGCGCCGTAGCTCTGCGAAGGCGGGTCGCCAGTGAATGGTGCATGCCCGGCTACCATTTCATAAAGAACCACGCCGAGACTCCAGATATCGGTGCGCTTATCAACCGGTGCGCCGCGTGCTTGTTCCGGAGACATGTAACGAACGGTTCCCAGGATGGACCCCAGATTGGTCTCGACTAACAATAGCGCTTCGTCTCTCGGCATGGTTGCCGGCACTTCCTCCTCAGCGAGCTTTGCAATCCCAAAGTCGAGCACTTTCACGTAGCCGTCCGGCCGAAGCATGATGTTCTCCGGTTTGATGTCGCGATGGACAATTCCCGCGTTGTGAGCGGCAACGAGCGCACTCGCCACTTGGATCGCGACGTCAACAGCTTCAACCAACTGCATTCGGCCGCGCATCAGATGTTGACGCAGCGTTTCGCCTTCGATCAGTTCACTGGCGATGTAATTACTTGAGTGATCCTCGCCGATCTCGTAAACCGTCAGGATATTTGGATGATTCAGCCCGACCACGGCCCGCGCTTCTTGTTGAAACCGCTTCAGCCGCTCGGCGTC
>JBARMF010000184.1:0-5855 GCA_049802315.1 Candidatus Udaeobacter sp. | reverse complement strand
CGGCAGCCGCCGAAACGCATGTAATCGCACATCATTCGCGAACCGGCTAACGACTCAAAGAGATCGAGAATTTTTTCACGCTCGCGGAACGCATACATCAGTGGCGTACCCCACGCGCCCATGTCGCTGAGCAAGAAACCCAGAAGCGAGGCGTGATTCTGCAGTCGGGTCAATTCGGCAAGAATTATGCGCAGATACTCGGCGCGTTCGGGAACTTCGATTCCAGCAAGTTTTTCGACGCTAAGTGCGTACGCCCAATTGTTGGTCATCGAGCAGAAATAATCGAGCCGATCGGTGTACGGCATCGAGCCGAGGTAACTGGTGTTCTCGCCGATTTTCTCGTGATTTCGATGCAGGTAACCGAAGACAGGTTTGAGCTTGCGAACGATTTCGCCATCGAGAGCCACATTCATCCGAAACACGCCATGCGTGGATGGATGCTGCGGTCCCATCGAGACTTCGAGCAATTCTCCCTCGAGCCGCGAACCCATACTGACTGGCGGTCTCTCTGTTGCTTCGATTGTTTCAACGGCTGCGCTCATTTCAGATTGTCATCCTGGGTTGCGAAGACGACGAAGGATCTCCGATTATTCCTACGCTCTTGCATTCAGAAATGACCAGAGGTGTTTCGCTTCGCTCAACATGACACGTCAGGAAGGTTTTAATTCCTCCTCAGTTGGACGCGAGGTGTAATGCTGCTTTGCTTTGTCCAGCACGTCGTCGTGCGGCGTCGGCTCCCATTCGTAATCGTCCGGCTCACGATAATCTTTCCGCATCGGATGATCTTCAAACTCGTCCCACATTAAAATCCGGCGCAGATCGGGATGATCGTCGAGGCGAATGCCGTACAGGTCGAAAATTTCACGCTCCTGGAATTCGGCGCTCCGCCAGATCGGCGTGAGTGATGGTAAACGCGCGCCCTCTGCACGATCAAGGGTGCGCATGCGAATGATGATCGGACCATGTTTATGTGTCATCGAGTAAAGGTGATAAACCGCCTCGAGATAGCCGGGAATTTTCTCCTCACTGGTCTCGACTATCTCTTTTTCCTGGCCATCGACGACACTCTTTACCTTGGTTGTTTTCTTCACCACCCGATCCAGCCAATCCACGCCGGTGACGTTGGAGCAAAAATCGAAGCACAGCACGGGATCGAGGCGCAAGAATCTCGCAATCGCGACCGCGTGCTCGTTGTCCATCAGCAATGAATGCTGCTGCGATGGGCTGCCGTTCGGCACAATTTCGATCTTCACTCCAGGCACCGCGGCTTCGATCCGCGATTTGATTTGCTCCAACGATTCCATAACGAAAAAGCCGTCATCCCGAGCGAAGTCGAGGGATCCCGTAATATTGCCTGAAGGTTCCGCCACGGGATTCCTCGACTCCGCGTCGCTGCGCTCGGAATGACAACGCGGGAATCATCGTTCGATTACAGGTGGCTGAAACACATTTGGATTTGCCCGCGGTTCCAGGTCGTGTTTGCCAAATCCTGGCACGGGGAACTCGCTCGGTTGATCTGGCTTGAGAAACTCGGCCTTATTTGCGCCGGTCAATTTTTGATCGTCGATCTTGCGTTGCAATTCCATGAACGCGTGAAGCAATGCTTCAGGGCGCGGCGGGCAACCAGGGATGTAAACATCGACTGGAATGTAACGGTCGATCCCTTTGAGAACGTTGTAACCCTGCTTAAAAGGCCCACCTGAAATCGCGCATGCACCCATCGCGATCACGTACTTTGGATCGGCCATCTGGTTGTAAAGCCGCACGATTTGCGGCGCCATTTTCTTCGTGACCGTACCAGCAACAATCATCAAATCCGCTTGCCGCGGCGATGGACGGAACACTTCGCCACCGAAGCGTGCGATGTCGTAGCGCGATGCGGCGGTAGCGATCATTTCAATGGCGCAACACGCCAGTCCGAACTGCAGCGGCCAGATCGAGTTTCTGCGTCCCCAGTTGTAAAGGTCCTGCATCGAAGTCACCCACACTCCCTGCCGTTGCAGTTCGGTGCGCAGTTGCTCGTCGATCTGGCTCATGGATTCTCGTTAGAAGAGTTTACAAAGCTTTACATGCCGCGATGAAGCTCGCAGCTTGTAACAATGTAACTCCTTTAGCTTTTTTAACCATCGCGTGGGCGCGCTAGCGCTGCCATTGCAAACATCCCTTGCCCCACGCCCAGACAAGCCCTTCGATGAGTAGCAAAAGAAAAACCAGGATCGCGATAAACGCTCCGAACGGCAATCCGGTAAATGCGACCGCAAACGGCACGAGAAACACGGCTTCAACGTCGAAGATCAAAAAGATTATCGCGTAGAGATAATATTGCGCGTGGAACTGAATTTGCGCGTCGCCTATCGATTCCACGCCGCATTCGTAGGTGGAAGTCTTGTCCGGACCGGGCTTTGGCGGTTGGAAAAATCGCCGCCACATCCATGCGAGTGCCAATGGACCCAGCGGAAACACCAGCGCTACGCCAATGAAAATGATGATGAAGAAATACGGATGCGGATCCATCCAGTCGGTGATCAAATTTGCTCGGAAGTCGCCACTGCCAAGCTTATAGTTACGGCGTGAAGAAAACAGCGAGAAAATTTCGCAGTTTTTCTGAGGCTGAGAAAGCAGACCGCGATTTTTACAAAAAACTGAGCGGCAACGAACGTTTGCAAATTCTGGTGGAGCTCCTCGATCATGGCCCTGAGCAAAGACTGGAGAGAGTTTCTCGAATTGTTAAATTCCCAGGGCGTTGATTACGTCATCGTCGGCGCGCAGAGCCTGGCGTTTCACGGGCGCCCGTGCCACACCGGAGACTTGGACATTCTCGTCCGGCCCACTCCAGACAACGCGCGGCTCCTTCTCGCGCTTTTGAATCAGTTCGGATTCGAGCAATCCAGTTTCAAGGAAAATGATTTCCTCCAACCTGAGCAAATCATTCAACTCGGAGGCGTCCCGAGCCGCATCGATCTACTGACGAGTCTCACAGGTGTGGCTACCGGCGAAGCATTCGACGCGAAAGTATCGGCGATCATCGACGACATTCCTGTTTTCATCCTTGGTAGAGACGCATTAATACGGAATAAGCGGGCAGTATGCCGGCCACAGGATCTCGCGGATCTCTCCGCACTCGAGGCTTAATAATTCGATGCCTCATCGCGAGTAACTGTCGAGAAAGCACACTCGCTCCCGCGGGAACGCGAACGCCGCGACACTAAATCAGCTGTCGTTTGATTTTCGGCCGAACCAACGCCGCTTTTTCGGCTTCGGTTCTTCGGCCGGTGGCGCGGTGGGTTCCTCTTGTCCCGAAGTGGGAGTTTCGGCCGCTGGCTCTTCTTGCGTGGGCTGCTCCGCCTCAGGCGTTATCTGCTGCGGTTCTGCCTCTTCGTCTTTGCGTTTCGCCTTCTTTTCCTTCTTCGGTTTCTCCTCGGCGATATACTCTGCGTCCACCCACTCGATAAACGCCATGCGCGCTGAATCGCTCTTCCGCGCACCGAGTTTGACGATTCGCGTGTAACCGCCGTTTCGTTCAGCGGAACGTTGCGCGATGTCGTCGAATAACTTTTTGACGATGCCTTTCTGCCGTAACACGGCCAGTGCTCTGCGACGCGCGTGAATCGAGCCGTTCTTACCGAGAGTCACCATCCGTTCCGCGAGAGGACGAACCGCTTTGGCCTTTGCCAAAGTCGTCTTGATTCGCTGATGCTCGATTAAAGCGCAGACCTGATTGGCAAGTAACGCCCGGCGGTGGTCCGCGGTGCGCCCCAGCTTGATCGTCTTCTTTTGATGTCTCATACGCGACGAAACGCGACTTTCGCACAGACGTTTACTCTTGGCCAGCAGCAGGTGCAGCCACTGGCGCAGCGCCATCGGCACTTATGGGCAAATCGATCAAGCCCGGCTCGAACTTCTGGCCCAGACCCAATCCAAGGTGTTGCAGTTTATCCTTGATCTCATTGAGCGATTTTTTGCCGAAGTTGCGATACTTCAACATTTCAGCCTCAGTCTTCTGGGCAAGCTGCCCGACCGTGGTGATGTTTGCGTTGTTCAAGCAATTGGCTGCTCGCACGCTCAGTTCAATCTCGTTCACGCTCATGTTGAGGAGCTTCTTGAGCTTGATATTTTCTTCGCTCACGCCAGCCGGCGTCTGATCGAATTCGATCACTTCCTCGTTGTAGTGGACGAAGACATCAAGGTGATGCCGGAGAATCGCGGACGCCTGGAGCAACGCATCATCGGGAGATAGTCGGCCGTCGGTCCACATCTCGAGAATGAGTTTGTCGTAATCGGTACGCTGACCGACCCGAGTGTTTTCCACTGCATACTTTACCCTCGTGACCGGTGAGAAAATAGAGTCGATGGGAATGAGGCCGATCGGCTGATCGGCGCGCTTGTTTTCCTCGCCCGTGGCAAATCCGCGGCCGACGCGAACCTCAAGTTCTGCGTCGAATTTGTGTTTTCGGTCAAGGGTGCAGATCAGTTGCTTGGGATTCAGCACTTCAAAACCCTGAATCGTTTGAATGTCGCCAGCAGTGACTTCGCCCTCTTTATTCACGATGAGCGACAACTTCTTAGGCTCATGGTCCTGACCGTCCAGTTTGAATTTCACTTTCTTGAGATTCAGGACGATATCGGTCAGATCCTCAACCACGCCGGGCAACGTGGCGAACTCGTGCTGCGCGCCGGCGATTTTTACCGCGGTAATGGCCGCGCCTTCGAGCGAGGAAAGCAGGACCCGCCGCAGGGAGTTCCCAACGGTGTGACCGTAGCCGGCTTCAAATGGCTCGGCGATAAACTTTGCATAGGTATCTGTGGCCGTGCTCTCATCTTTAGTGAGAGTTTTCGGCATTTCGAAACGACCGTAACGGATGGGCATCTTTTAATTTTCGAATGTCGATTTGCGATTTGCGATTGAACTCCGGTAAAAACCGGACAACCGAAATTCGGAAATCTTAAATCGAAATTCCTTCTATCACCGGGTTCCCCCTGGCGAGCGCGATCTCACATCCAGCGACGGAGACCCAGGGACCAACGGCGTAATTTCAAAAACTCGCTGCGGAAGTGCGAATAAAGCTTGTATCTAAGACTTTGCAAGTCCTGTTGCGGCACACCGCCTCCATCAGCAGTTCTTATTAACACCGGTCTTCAGACCGGTGCTTCTGCCTCGCGTACGTCTGAAAGCCGTTTCAACGGCTTTTGTGGCTGTTTCGAAGTCGTTAAAACGGCGGCCCTACCGCCCTCAGGTGTCACCTGCCTGAAGGCAGTGTTGATGAATTCGGTTAGCTCTCGATGATGTCATCCGGCAGTTCGTTTGTGTCTCTCGACGTCTTCGGAAAGTGGCTGGCCAGCACGGCCCCGATCTCATTAACCGCTTCGACTAACGCATCACTAAACTTCTCATTTTGAAAATGCGTCCGCATTCTTTCCACTACGCGTTGCCAGAATTCATCGCCGCATTTTTCATGAATCGCGTTGTCCCCTACAACCGCAAATTTATGAACACGCGGCGCGACAAAAATGAGCACCGCATTGCGCTCGCGCGTCTTGTGCATACCGAGCTGATGAAACTTCCTCTGCGCCGCCTCGAGGGGGTCACTCTTTAATCTGCCTCGCTCGATCAAAACGCGGATCTCACCCGAGGTTTTCGATTCACCTTCGTGAATCGCTTTCATGATTCGATCGTGCTCGAGTTTGCTGAGGAATTCTCGCGTTCGCATTTGATCACCAACTCGATCCCGCGCCGCCTCCACCGAAACTGCCGCCGCCACCGCCGAACCCGCTGAACCCTCCTCCACCGCCGCCGCCACCGGACGACCAGCCTCCGCCGCCCGGGATGAACACAGGCCCGCCTCCTCGCGATGAGT
>JBARMF010000183.1:0-7336 GCA_049802315.1 Candidatus Udaeobacter sp. | reverse complement strand
TGTGTCCAGGCGCCGCAAGTACAACGGTCAATCGAAAAAGCCCTGGCACAGATCAACGGGAATCCGGGCGACCCGCATAGTTTCGATAAGCTCGACGAATTGCTGAACGCACAGTCGTATCGTCTGGCCTTTTGGCGCGTCGCTGCCGAGGAAATCAATTACCGCCGCTTTTTTGACGTAAACGATTTGGCCGCGATCCGGGTGGAGTTGCCAGAAGTCTTCGACGCGATTCACGGCCTGGTTCTTGAATTGGTGAGCACAGGCGACGTCACCGGACTCCGAATCGATCATCCCGACGGCCTTTATTTACCGCGCGAATATTTTGTCAAACTTCAGGAGCGTTCCGCGAAAGCGCTGGGGATCGGGTTGCCTCGCGACGGCAGGGCCATCTACTTGGTGGCGGAAAAAATTCTCACCGGCTCGGAAACGTTGCGCAAAGAATGGCCGGTGCATGGAACGACCGGGTACGATTTTGCCAACCAGCTCACACAGTTGCTCGTCGAATCGTCGGCTGAAACGGCGATCACAAAAACGTTCCACCGTTTCATCGGCCGCTCTGTTCCGTTTGGGCATTTGCTCTACGCGAAAAAACTTCTGGTAATGAAGTTTGCCCTGGCGAACGACGTCGATGTTTTAGGAAACTTGCTCGATCGCCTGTCCGAGCGAAACAGATGGTATCGCGATTTTACGCTCGAAGCGCTGTCGCGCACTGTGGGGGAAACGATCGCGTGTTTTCCGGTTTACCGAACTTATGTCGAGCCCGGTCAGCCGGTAACGGAAGAGGACCGGCAAATCGTCGAGCGCGCCATCGCCGCAGCCAAACGCCGCAACCCGGCAATGGAGGAATCGATTTTTAATTTTTTGCGCGATGTTCTGTTGCTTCGTTCCCCACAAGATCTCGATGCCGCGGGCCGCGCAGCGCATGCCCAGTTCGTTCTGAAATTTCAGCAGACGACCGGTCCAGTTATGGCAAAGGGACTCGAAGACACGCTCTTTTACATCTACAACCGGTTGCCAGCGCTAAATGAAGTCGGCGGGGAGCCGCAACAGTTTGGACTCAGCGTCGAACGGTTTCACGAGCGGAACCTTAATCGGCAGAGCGACTGGCCCGCGACCTTGCTCGCTACGTCGACGCACGATACAAAACGCAGCGAAGACGTTCGTGCGCGAATGGTCGCGATCTCCGAAATCCCGGAGCTTTGGCGGCGTTCGCTGCAGCGCTGGGGTACTGCAAATCACCGGTGGAAGCGGACGGTGAATGATTTGGAAGCGCCCGATGCGAACGAAGAGTATCTGCTTTACCAAACGCTTGTGGGCACCTGGCAAATGCAGGCGAATGGCGAGCCGGAGCCTGCGCCGGCGCCTGATTACATCGAACGTATCCAGGCTTACGTGACCAAGGCGCTCAAGGAAGCCAAGATCAACACAAGCTGGATCCAGCCTAACGAAGAATGGGACGCTGCGATGCATGATTTCGTCGCAAGAATTTTGGATTCATCACCGCGAAATAAATTCCTGCCAATTTTTCTTCCAGCGGCGAAAGAGATTATTCGCCTCGGGGCAATAAATTCGCTGACGCAAACCTTGCTAAAGCTGACATCGCCCGGTGTGCCGGACATTTACCAGGGAACTGAGATTTGGGATTACAGCCTTGTCGATCCTGATAACCGGCGTCCGGTCGACTACAAACTGCGCCGTCAGATACTGAAATCGCTATCGAACGCAACTCCGGGAGAACTCATGGAAACGTGGCCGGATGGCCGGATCAAATTGTTTCTGACAAAGCACATCCTGCAACTTCGTCGCAGACACGCGGATCTTTTCGAGCGCGGCGAATATCTACCGCTTCACACGAGCGGAACGTTTGCGGAATGCTGCGTCAGCTTCGTTCGGCGACTCGACAACAATTGGATAGCGGTAATCGCGCCGCGGCTCTCTTCGCGGATCGGTTTTCCACCGATTGGGGAGGCTTGGCAAGATACGGCGATTCAATTATCAGAATCGTTTTCGCTCAAGGAGGCGCACGATCTCTTCACGTGCCAACCCATCCGCCACCAAAAGCGGCAGATGTCCGTGCATGATGTGTTGTCGGTCCTGCCGTTCGCAGTGATTACCAATTTGCATTAGGCGTCTGACACAGACGCCCTACAAAATTCGCTGTTGTTGTAGGGCGTTTGTGTCAAACGCCAATCGTTACGCGCAACTGCGCAACCAGTTCCGCGGCCCACGTCACGAAATTTCCGAGATTCGCCAGCAAATCCACGCCGAAACTTTCAAACGTAATTTGTCGTGACGCGAGAATCAGCATGACGCTAAGCAGCGACAGATTCATCAGGTAGATCACAACGAGGGAAAAAAATGTGCCTTGATCCGTGAGATCAGTCTGATTCTTCGGGATCATCCAGCAGGTGAACGTGAAATGGAACGCCCAGGTGGCACCAATCACGGCGTAAAGCAGGCGCCCGTACGGCTGCATGTTTAGAAAAAGGCTGAGCCCGCCATAAATGCCGATTGTTAGAATGCTGTAGATCGGGAAAAAATACGGCGCCAGCGCGATCCAGAAGTTCGTCTTGGTAGTTACCACGTGTCCGCCGTCGGGACCGACGCGAAACTGGCTCACGCGGCCACCCATCAACCACACCCAGAGCGCGTGGGTAAGTTCGTGGCCGAACACGTAAATCAAGATTGGGCGCGGCAAACCGAAGAACGTTATTAGCCATAGCACCGCGCCTAACGAGAAGAACCAGAACTCTTCGCCCGCCCACAGCCGTTGCGTCACCGCAGCGCGCGCGAACACCGTGAAAAATGTCTGCGTCAAAACCCCGCACATCGGCAGCAGGAAAACCGCAAAGATAAATTTCACCCACTTTGTCGGAACGGTGAGCGGATCCGATTCGGCGATAAATCTTCTCGATGTTGTGCGCGCAACGCTGCGGACAACTTTCCCGCCGCGCTTCGAATTGCGCGTGCCGCGATTCTTTTTCGATCTGCGCTTCGTTGCAGCCAAAGTTGCCGCAGATTACGCGGAATTCAGCAGACAAAAGCAAGACCGAACCGTGGATCGCGAAGCCCTAATCCCAGCCCAACGCGCACGATTGTCATCCTGAGCGGAGCGAAGGATCTCTGACTATTCTCCCCACCTCCCCAAGCGAACGATCAGAGATGTTTCGCTCCGCTCAACATGACAGCAGGGAATTGTAGGCCAAGCCCTTGGCCTGCCAGTCTCGGCAGCCGAAGCGGTTGCCCTACAGTCAACAGGGGGGCAGCGCTACGCGCGGCCCATGTAGGCGCCTGTGCGGGTATCGATCTTGATCGCTTCGCCTTCCTTGATGAAAAGCGGCACGTTGATGGTCTTGCCGGTCTCGAGCTTTGCCGGCTTGGTGACGTTACTGGCAGTGTCGCCGCGCAGCCCTTCCGCTGATTCGACCACCTTTAGACTTACAGAAGCAGGCAATTCCACCTCGACGGCTTTGCCTTCCGCATAAAGAACCTGCACGGAAAGGTTCTCCACGAGGTAATCTTTGGCATCGCCAATCAGATTTTCCGTGAACGTGACCGTGTCGTAGGTCTCAGGATCCATAAAATGGTAGCCGTTGCGATCTTTGTAAGAAAACTCGAGCTGTTTTCGCTCGATATCGACCAGCTCGACTTTGTCCGTGGAACCAAAGCGGACGTCGGCGCTTTTGCCGGTGTTGATGTAACGGATGATGGCCTGCACGAACGCGCGCAAATTCCCCGGTGTGCGATGATGGACTTCAAGCACAATGGCTGGATTGCCATTGTATTTGATGGCCATTCCTTTGCGTAGATCGTTAGCGGCGGGCATGACTGAGACGTTATTGATTACATCATTACAACGTTGAAGCGGTAAGCGCTACAGCGGCGAGAGCGCGGAGCTTACATGCGGGTGGTGAGATCGCAACTCTTAGCCATTACGTCATCCTGAGCCCCGAAAGCTTTCGGGGTCGAAGGATCCCGCGGCGAAAGCTTGAACGAACGCAACGGGATTCCTCGACTTCGCTCGGAATGACAGTGTGGGTTAGAGCAATTTTAACCGTGTCAGATCCTGCGAATCGACAATACCCACTGGCACATTGTCGTCATCAATTACGACCAGATCGTCGATGCGATGGCGTTCTAGCAAGTTCAGAACTTCCACCGCCAGTTTTTCTTTGTGCACCGTGACTGGATTCAGCGTCATCAGGTCTGCCACCAATCGTTCGCCAATGCGGGAGTCAGTTTGAAAATGGCGCACGAAATCTCCGTGGGTGAATATGCCGAGGAGTTGGTTGTCGTCCCCTGTCACAACGGCAGCGCCAGCGCGCACGCTGGTCATCGCCCTTAGCACGTCGCGTATCGGTGTGTCGATCGCCACAATCGCCATCGCATCACGCGGTCGCATGACTTGATGAACGCGCATCAACATGCTGCGGCCGATCATGCCGCCGGGATGAAATTTAGCGAAGTCTTCCTTGTTAAAGCCGCGCGCCTCCAGGAGTACCATCGCCAGCGCGTCGCCGAGCGCTAGCATCACTGTCGTGCTCGACGTCGGCGCAAGGTTCAGCGGACACGCTTCCTGTTCGACATTTACATCGAGACAGACATGCGCGTTTTGCGCCAGCGTTGATTTTGGATCGCCACAAACAGCGATGATCCTGACTTGGAACCGCGTGATCGCCGGCAAAATCCGGAGCATTTCTTCCGTCTCGCCACTCGCGCTCAACGCAAGAACTACGTCGCCGTCGGCGATCATGC
The DNA here is from genome assembly GCA_049802315.1 of Candidatus Udaeobacter sp. Classification (GTDB taxonomy): domain Bacteria; phylum Verrucomicrobiota; class Verrucomicrobiia; order Chthoniobacterales; family UBA10450; genus Udaeobacter. The sequence goes on along the minus strand of JBARMF010000183.1, from coordinate 2,581 downwards.
CCAGATCGCCATGAAGTGCATTAGACGAATCCAGCACCACTGCGGGCGAGCCAGTGCTGGTGAGCGTAGACGCGATCTTCGCGCCGATGTGCCCGGATTTACCCACGCCCACGACCACGACTTTGCCGCGGGAATCGACTGTTTCCTTGATCACCTCAACGGCGCGCGAGAAATTTTCATCAAGCCGCTTCCGGAGCCGCTGAAGCTCAAAAATTTCTAAATCCAGGACACGTGCAGCCTTTTCAAGAGAATCCATCGAAAGATATATTGTGTGCAGGCGTGATTATGGGCAACATCTCATACGCGTCGAACGAAAGGGAAACATGAAGACATTAATGATCGCAATCCTGACCGCGCTGGTTATGACGGTTTCGGCACAAGAATTCAGAGCACCGCTCGGTCCGCAAAAACCGGTGCGCGCAATGGAAACGCCGCCACCGGTTTCTCAACGGCCAAGAGTTGAGGGAGCACTTCCGAAAGCTTTTGGCCAAGGTCGCAACCCGCTTCAAATGCTCAATCCCTGGGCGCCGGCCCGCTACGGGATCTGGGTGGAGAACACGTCGTTCGATCCTAATCACCCTGGGAAATGGAACGGCATTAAGCTCTTCGAAATCGTCTTTTGATTTCCGCTGGAGGCGGTTCGCCGCGGCGAATGCTGCCAATCTACGACTTAAAAGCCGACGTGCCGTGGACGGCAGCAAAAAACTTTGCCAATTGCGTGCGCACCGCCTCAAATGAGAGCCGTTCTCGCGCGTGTTCCTGCGATTCGGCGACAACTGCCTGGTGTAATTCCGGATTCTTCAATAGATCCAAGGCCATTGAAGCAACTTCGTTAATCGTTCGGCCTTCGCCGCACGTTTTTGAAAACGCAATTCGTTCGATTGCGCCATCGCCTCCGACGCACGGGATTCGGCAGAGCAGAGCGTCCCCTGCAACCTGGCCCGGCACATGGCTGCGGTCGAGTTGCAGCACGATCTTATGCCGCGCCACATCGCGGAGATAATCCGGGTAAGTTTTCCATTTCTCGATTAGCCGGAGTTTGCCTTCGGGAAAATGGAGTTCAGTTAACAATCGCCGCCCTTTGTAGCCATCGAGGTTAACGACTGTGACGGATTCGCCCGTCGCTTCGCATAACTGCTGTGCGACCAAAAGCGCAGTGAAATGATTGCGTGATGGCACGTCCCATTCGCGTGTGCCAATGAAAATGCCGGACTGCTCATTACGCGGTATCGAAAAATCCCAGCGTTGATCCTCGATCGGGTAGGGGGTCGGGATAAACGCCACTGTCGCGGGATTCTGCTTGGAGCGGACGCGCTGATAAATCTCCGCGGCCTCGGGCGTCGTGGCGATGCAAGCATCGGCTTGCATCACAATTTTTATGAAGCGCGATAATTTCGCGGAGTCGCGCAACTGGTGCGCGATCTGATGAAGGCCGGTTTCTTTTAGGGAGACTGCGACGGCGCGATCTTCCTTTTTTAAATCAGTTAATGCGCGCTCTGACGCGCGAAAATCGCTGCGCAAAAGGAGAAGCACAGGCGTGTTTTCGTCGGCGGCCCGGCGCACATCACGATGAAACGCTCCGAACGAGGATGCCGCGAGAGCATGAAAATTGATCGGTGGATGCGCACCCTCACTGGGAGCCGGTACGCTATGAAATTGCTGTTCGGGATCGCGTCCTCCGGGATTGAGAACAGTTAGCCGAAAGTTCTCTGCGTTTTTTGACTTCATTTTAGAGCCGAATCACGCGAAGTGACGCAAATAGTAGCACATGCGTCTCGCTTGTGACCTTTAAACGCGCAAGCCAGAGGCATGCGCTACCCTACTCGTGGGTGTCGCCCGGCGGTTGCGCTGCGGATCGCAATAGCGTGCGTTCCGTGTCTTCTTGATCGAGCGGTTTCACCGGTATCGCACGCCGAATCTCCGATGGTTGCCGCTGCTGCGGTTGGACCGGGATCGCTTTCGGAATCGTTTGAACTGGAACAGCCCTTCGAATCTCTGGAGCGGATTGTGTCGTTAGGCTTGCGTTATTACTTGCGGATTTCACCTCATTCGCGCCGGTTGCGCTGTCCGTCTTCTGACCGTCGGCGGTTTCCACAGCCGGCTGCGGCGTCGCGTCGGGTATCGCTGTTGCCTTAATTGAATCGTACGGGTCGCGGTCAGCTATCAGCGTGGGACTTTTTATGGCGACCGGCATGACTTCACGCAGGTTCACAGCCAGCTCAGCTCGCGGCAAATCGCTTGAACCAAATTCGCGCGCGAGGCGAGCCCGAGGTTCACCGTGAATGTTACAAAGCTCCGTGGGCGCTTGCGCCTGTGTCGCAATCTCCATGTAAGTGCTACGACGTTGGACCGTATCGCCACTGGGTGATTTCACTGTGTCATAACATTTGTCCGTAGCCAGTAGCCCGGACCGAGAACAAATCTCGATCTGCTTCAGACTGGAGGGCTGTTTAATCTCTCGCGGCGGATAGCTCTGAGCCGCCGCATTCATGATGTCGACCCAGATCGGCAGCGCCAGCTCGCGCCCGAACGCTCCACGGTAAATTTTCTGCGGCTTATCGAAGCCGGTCCAAACGGCGCA
>JBARMF010000182.1:0-1631 GCA_049802315.1 Candidatus Udaeobacter sp. | reverse complement strand
AGTCGCTCAGTGCGGTGAGCATCGGGATTGATCACACATTTAACGCCCTTTTGTTTGGCCAGTGGCCACCACCGCCAATCGAGATCAAGTCGCTTGGGCGCGGCGTTGAGTTCGACCCATGTGCCGGTGCGCGCTGCCGCGTCGAGCACCGTTGGAATATCGATTTGGTACGGGTCGCGTTTCAGAAGCAATCGGCCAGTCGGATGCGCCAGCATTGTGACGAAAGGATTTTCCAGCGCGCGAATCACACGCTGGGTCATCTCGGAGTCGCTCAAATTGAAAGCGGAATGAACTGACACCACGACGTAGTCGAGTTGCGACAGCACCTCGTCGGGAAAATCGAGTGAACCGTCACGCAAGATATCGCATTCAACTCCGGCGAATAAACGAAACCCGTCGAACGTCCTGTTCAGCTTCCGAATCGCAGCAACTTGCTCGAGCAACTTTTCCGAGGCAATCCCGTGACCTTGAACTGAGCTGCGGCTGTGATCGGCGATGCCGAGATACTCCAGGCCGAGTTCGCGGGCGGCTTCGGCCATTTCTTTAAGTGTGTTGTGACCGTCGCTCGCGACGGTATGACAATGAAATGTGCCGCGTAGATTTTCTTTCTCGATGAGCTTTGGCAGCGAATGCTGTTTGGCCGCTTCGAACTCGCCACAGTTTTCCCGTAGCTCCGGCGGAATGAAATCGAGATCAACCGCACGATACAAATCGGCTTCGTCGCGCACACTCGGAAGTGTTGTCACAAGTCTTTTCTGTTTTTTGGTAGCGACGCCGCGCTGCGGCGTCCGGTCGGCGCGGCGCGCCGACCCTACCATTTCTGAATCCGGAAGCGGAGCGAGTCGATATTCGTTGAGCGTCCAGCCCCGCTTCAATGCGCGGCTGCGCATCTCGATATTGTGTTCCTTGTTCCCAGTGAAGTAAGCAAGCGCAAAGGGGTATTCTGCAGTCGTGACCACTCGCAGATCGCACTGCACTCCAGAACGAAGCCGCACGCTCGATTTTGTCGGGCCTTGAGCGATGACGGACTCGACCAGCGGATGGGAAATGAAGAATTTCGTAACGGCTTCCGGTTCCTTCGTTGCCACCAGCAGATCGAGATCGTGAACGATTTCTTTTCGCCGCCGATAACTCCCAGCGACCTCAACTTGCAAAGCTGCTTCGTGGCTGCCCAGATCTGATCGCAGCACTTCAGCCTCAGCTGCTACCTGGCCGAATTGGAACGAACCTGCGTCCGATGCACGTCGGGCGATGGCGTCACAAATCTTTTGCTGTGTTGTTTCGCCAAATCCCGCCAACTCCGCGACCCGCCCCTCTTCGCATGCCTTTTGCAATTGCGCGATCGAACTGACTCCAAGTCTGTCGTGGAGTGCCTTGATCTTTTTCGCACCGAGCCCGGGCAGTGAAAACAATTCCAGAATTCCCGCCGGGAATTCGGCGCTCAATTCCCGGAAATAATTGAGCGACCCGGTTTCAGCCAGCTCCTTGATCTTCACCGCGATGCTTTTTCCAATTCCCGGAATTTTCGCGACGGCTTCTTCGTCCTGAAAGTTCGATACATTCGCGCCGAATGTTTCGATGGCGCGGGCTGCATTAGTGTACGCCCTGATCTTGAACGGATTTTCGGCTTT
>JBARMF010000181.1:0-4106 GCA_049802315.1 Candidatus Udaeobacter sp. | reverse complement strand
CGCCGATCTCCAGATACGTCGGTTCGCCGCGATACTTTAGATCTTGTGTTTGCTGGCCAATCGAGCAGTAGGCGTAGAACTTGTTCTTCGCGCCAGCCTTCATCGGCCCGCAAAGTGTGACATGATGTTGCAGCCAACAATTTGGCCCCAGCACGACGTTAGGACCAATGACGCAGTACGGACCGACGTTTGTGCCCGCGCCGATTTTTGCTCCGGGATCAATAATCGCCGTCGGGTGAACCTGCGCGTCAGACATAATGTCGAATGACCAATAACGAATGACGAATCAATGACGAAACTCGAAGCTGAAATGTGTGCGGCGAAGCATTTTTGTCATTCGCCATTTCTTCGTCATTTGTCATTCGTGTTTCGTCATTCCCCTCACTTATCGAGGAACGTGAACATCAACTCGCCTTCGGAGACGACTGCGTCGTTCACTACGCAGTAGCATTTCGTTTTCGCCATGCGATTGCCACGCGCTCTCGTCAGTTCGGCGTGAATGAAAATCGTGTCGCCTGGAAAAACCGGCTTGCGAAATTTCACCTCGTCCGCGCTCATGAAATAACCGACACGACTCGAAGTCTTCGTTAATTTGAACAAAAGAATACTGGCCACTTGCGCCATCGCTTCTATTTGCATTACTCCGGGCATGACTGGGTGACCGGGAAAATGCCCCTGAAAAAACGGCTCGTTAATCGTCACGGATTTTATGGCTGTAATTTTGTTGTCGCCCTCGAAGCCAATGACCCGGTCAACCATCAAAAAAGGGTAGCGGTGCGGAAGGATCTTCATCACTTCGCCAGTGTCCAGACCGGAATCGCCTATTGGGATCGCACGCGGTGCGCTCATCGCACTTCTCCGCGTATGCTCGCGAGCGAGCGCGCGAGCCAATTCCGCATTCGCGGAATGTCCGGGCTTCACCGCCACAACGTGACCGCGGATACGGCGACCGACTAGCGTGAGATCGCCGATGATATCGAGGATTTTGTGCCGTACGAATTCGTCCGAGAAACGCAATGGTTCCTTGCTTAAGACCGTCTCGCCTCGCACGACAATCGCATTTTCGAGGCTGCCGCCCTTGATCAGATTTTTATCCATGAGCGGCTCGACATCCTCGTAGTAAACAAATGTGCGTGCCGGAGCGATGTCGCGCTCGAAAGCTGCCGGCGTAACCTCTATCGACAAGAACTGCGTAAATTTGTTGTTTGGTCCGGCCTGTGTGCACGAAATACGAAATTTGTCGTCCGGCAATAGAACGAGCAGCGCACCTGTTTTCGCTTCCACGTGCATCGGTTCGCGCACGTCGAAAAATTTGCGCGGCTCCTCCTGAGCTGTTACGCCGGCTTTCTTGATGAGATCGACGTACGGTTGCGCGCTCCCGTCTCCGATTGGCGGCTCGTTTGCGTCCATTTCCACAATGGCGTTGTCTACGCCCATTGCCGAGAGCGCGGCCAGTACATGCTCGACTGTATGGACTCGTACCGAGCCTTCGCCGATCGTCGTCGAGCGCTCGACAGTCTTTAGATTCTCGATTTTGGCGTCGATCGTTGGTTCATCCTGCAAATCCTTGCGCTTGAATTTAATTCCGTGATCCACCGGCGCGGGATGCAGTTTAAGCGTAGCCTTTTCACCGGTGTGCAGCGCAGTGCCGGTAAAACCAGCAGTCTTGCCAACTGTTTGCTGAAGCTCGGGAGCGGCCATTGCGGGCTTAAGTAACAGAGATTTCGCATCGTGACCAGCAGTGTTGTAGGGGCCGGAACGCCGCCACAGAATCTCATGAACACCCTGCTTTAGCTGGGTGATACGGGCCAACGCAAAGTCTCAGAACCGCTTCAGCGGTTTTGGTTCAGTTTGGGAAACCGTTAAAGCGGTTCTTCTGGTCATAAGTGCGTTTAACACCTCGCTAAAGCGAGGCGTTAACAAAAACGCCTCATTTCAATTCGAGATTACCGCAGTCGAACGCCATCATTTGATCGACACTTGAGATTCGGTATTGATGCACCTTCGTGCCGTCATCCTGCCAGACATCGACGGTGTTCTCACCTTTGGCTGCGATCCCAACTCGCGTCACATTCGGTGTGTCACTGACTTTGAACAACGGCAAGCCGTCGCTGGTTTTCAGGTAACTCCCCTCGCTGTTAAATCCAATACCGAGTTCGGCAATCGGCCTTTTATCTTTCCGCAAAGGATTGCGGATGAGTCGGACTTTTACCATGTTCGGTTCGGTTTCCGTTGAAGCCGGCGAAGTCGCGCCCAGATCTTCGCGTTTTAGCGGACCGACCACGTAACCGCGCGCGTGATACCGTCCAGAAGACAAATCCTGATTTCCATCATCCTTTCCATCCCACCGTGTCACGAGCGCATCAGGTCCGATCGTGAAATCGTTCAATTGCGCGTTCTGATGCAGGACGCGCACCAATTTGCCCGCTTGATCGTAAATCCCAAGGCTGATCGTGCCCTCCATTGGCGGAGGAATGAAACGGATTCGGACGCTTCTGGCAGTCGAGGGTGAAGGCGTTTGTTCAAGCGTTGCCGAGGGCGGCACAGATTGTTCTGGCGAACTCGAAGGAGAAGGAGATTCGCTCGGGGTCGGCGAAGGAGCGGGAGTAGGCGACTCCTGTGCTGCGATGATTGCGGCACAAGCAACGCAAACGACCAAAGTGAGAATCTGGAAACGGCGATCGGCGATCCGCGACTTAAGCATAATATCGCCAGTTCACGTTCGGAAAAATGTTATCCCGCCATTCGCAGTCGCGCAGAAATTCTTCATCGAGATCATTTGTGACAAACTGATCGTGCAGGCGGTTGAAGCGAGCAAGATGATCGATCGTGCGTTGAGTGGCGTATTCGCGCGCAGTCCCGGTTTTCATTAGAAATGCCCAGTCGCTTGATTGCGCCAGCAAAAGCTCCCGAGCGAGTTGTTTGAGTACGCGATCGAAAGTGTCTGTCATGTTTGAGCCGCCTGCCATATACCTTCCCGCGACTTCACACATCCGCAGGGCTGCCGCATTGAGTTGCGGATAAATCCAGGCGTTACTCGGATCGAGCCACATAGCGAGATAGCCGTTCTCGCCCCAGGTAGAAGGAGCGGGTTCAACGATTTGCTGCGTCGGATGCGCGGCCAAATATTCACTCGGCGTTGTGAGCCGGAAATCTGGTTCGATTGCTGCGTGACGAATGAATTGTTCCAGGAAAATTGGTCCTTCAAACCACCAGTGCCCAAACAATTCCGCATCGAATGGAGCGACAACGATCGGGTCGAAGCCCACTTTGCTGATTTCGCGAATCTGCTCATCGATTTGTTTTAGAAAGTGAATTGCATGTTGTGCTGCCGCATTTTCGGCTGCCGTTCGGTCATATAGCTGTTTCTCGTCGGCGCGTCCGGTAATCCGATGATATTTCACGCCTGAGAATTTTCTGGTTCCGCGCGCGATTGATCCCAAATGTTCCATGGGCAGATCGAATCCGATGTCGCGATAAAAATCCCGATAGGCCGGATCGCCGGGATAGCCTTCGTGAGCACTCCAGACTCGGCGGCTGGCTTCGGGATCGCGTGCGAATCCGGCTGGCCCCGCTGGTGTATAACAGGGAGCGTAGATGGAACAGCATGGGCGCGGCGTTCCAAAGAGCAAACCGTGTGCATCGACAACGAACCAGCGAAGATTCGCTTCCTGTAACATGGATTCCAAGCCGCGAGCGTAACCGCATTCGGGTAACCAGAATCCGGCGGGTTCTCCGCCGAAAAGTTCGAGATACGCGTCGCGTCCGATCAGAACCTGCGCACGCGCTGCGCGAGGCGATTGCTGCTGAAGGATCGGCAATAAGCCATGTGTTGCCGCGCTGGCGATGATTTCGAGCGCGCCCGTTTGTCGCAGCTTACGAACAACCGAGAGGAGATCGCATTTCCATTCATCCACGAAGTAGCGGCGAGTTTCTGAAAACAAATCAATGTAAAATTCAGCCAGCTCGAAGAGCTGAGGATGTTTGCGATTTCGTTTTCGTTCGCGCGCAGTAAGATCGATCAAAAGATCCAAGTGTCGGACGTAACGCTCGCATAGCAGCCGGTCCTGAAGCATTGCGCAGAGAGTCGGTGTAATCGACATCGT
>JBARMF010000180.1:0-5426 GCA_049802315.1 Candidatus Udaeobacter sp. | reverse complement strand
TTGGAACAGCTTGCAGACGATCCGGAATTTACGCCGATAATTACCATCGATCCGGATCGAGGCTTCACTGCTAAACAGACACCAAATAACGCGCTGGCTGAATGGTTCAGAAAAAGAGGTGACGATTACGTCGCCTCGATCGCAGATCTACCGATCGCGCCAGTCTTTTTCCGTGCCGTCGTGCTCTACCCTGGAGGAGAGTATACATTGACGGTTCAGCGGCGCTCAAACGCTTAGATTCAGCCGTGATAGGAGCCAAATGGCCCTTTCATCGTACAGAAAACTGGCCGCCTGAGAAGTGGCTTAACAATTTACGAGAACGGTTTCGAAGAGGTGTGGTGCTTCTTTCTCTTTAGTTCCTTTCCTTCAGCCGAAGTGGGCTTATTGCCGTTCGCCTGAGGCAGCCACTTTGCGATCGGAAAATTCGGCGGTGGCGCGGTAGGCGCGGACCCAATCGCTTCAGCGGAGCAGGTCGTGAATTTCGTCGGGGATGATTAGCTCCTCGAACGCGACTTTTTGGGCGCGCAGTTTTGCGTTTAAATAGCTACATCGTTAGGCCTGTCACTGCTTCGAAATCGCGGGCTTGCCGCGAAGGACATGCTTCGAATGCCGAAGTACGAATGACGAATGACGAATGACGAAGGAATAACGAAGCACCAGCCTTCGCCAAGGCTTCAACCTTCGCTGAAGCTACGGCTCGACAAGACGGCTTGGCAAGCGAATGACGGTAGCCTCAAGGCTGGCGGAAAGGCCGAGCTGTTCACCCACGATCAAGATCATGCGAGCCGATGTCGACTGTTACCACCACTTCGCCCTCGACGTAGAATACAGCTCGCAAATCTGCTTCGATCTCCACCGCGTAAATCGTTTTGTTGAACCGAGCCGAGAGCTTGTGAATCTTGTGAGGTCGCAGTCGCGGATCGAACGGGTTTTCCTGGAAGATTTTCCAAGCTCGGCGCGTCGATTCCTTCTGGCTGGGTGAGAGCGCGTAGAAGCTCTCTCAGAACCGCTGGGTAGGCTTAAACCGGTATTTCATTCCGTCGCGCGAGACGGCGGTTTCACTCCACTGAGCACAGTTTCCATATCGGCAAAACGACCCGCAACGGCGTCGGCCATACCTTGTTTAAAGGATTCTGGAACCCAGGAATCATCATTTTCCACGACGAACTTCGCCACTTGCGCCCGTTCGCTCGCGGGAAGAGCTTTGAACTGCTCGATGATTTCGGTTGCGCTCATACGAGAAAATAGAACACCCCCGCGCTCTTCGCAAAGCTCTTTGCTTTGCGGTGTTTGGAAATGGCCGGCTCCTTTCTTCGAAGTATCACGAGCGTAATTGCGCAGCTCGGTTTCCGTCGCGGTCGCGCCTGCTTCTAAGACGACAAATGCGTGCGGCGCCTCGCCCCAGCGCTCGTCCGCGATTCAGGAAATCTACGGCGCCAGGTGAGAGTTGAGAGCGTAAAGCTCCGTTGGAGCCACGCTCCTTTACGGAGTTGAGAGTTGATAGCGGCAACATATTTTGTCTGCGATGAAACGTCGCACGATTGAGCGACTGGCAATTGCGTTTTTGTTTGTCGCAATTTGCATCGTGTTTGCGGAGCACGTGAGTCGTCCACCCGGCGCCATTCCAGAGAATGCTCCGCCTACTGCGTTTTCGGCAGAGCGCGCAATGAAGCATGTGGTTGCCATCGCGCAGCGGCCGCATCCGATTGGGAGTGCGGAGCATGATCGGGTGCGCGACTACCTGGTCGCGCAGCTCAGTATCTTGGGCCTCGAGCCGCAGGTTCAGCATGCCACTGGCGTTGGCACACGCTATGCCGACGCCGGAAGAGTGCAGAACATTCTCGCGCGAATACCCGGCGGACAGAGCGGCGGACCAGCGGTCCTTCTTGTGGCTCATTACGACAGCGTCGAAGCCGGACCAGGTGCCGGAGATGATGGCGCCGGCATCGCCGCCATTCTCGAGACCGTTCGGGCCTTGCGGGCTGGAGGCCCGGTTGCGCACGACGTAATCGTGCTGTTCACCGACGGTGAAGAACCGGACATGCTCGGCGCAGCGGCTTTTGTGCGCGAACATCCATGGGCGAAGGACGTGGCTATGGCACTCAACTTTGAGGCGCGAGGAACGACGGGTCGTTCCTTGATGTTTGAGACCGGGCCGGGAAACCTCGACGCCGTACGTGTATTGCGCACTGTCCCCGGCGTTACCGCGGGTTCCGTGTTCACCACGATCTACCGGACGATGCCGAACGACACCGACCTGTCGGAGCTAGCGCTCCTTGGCACACCTGCTTTAAACTTTGCTTTCGGCGACGGTGCCGACCGTTATCACACGTCGCATGATGATATAGCTCATCTTGACACAGGAAGCTTGCAACATCACGGCCAACAAGCGCTAGCCTTGGCGCATGCCTTCGCTAACGGACCGCTGCCACGCCAGCGCACTGGCGACGCGGTCTTCTTCGACTTACCCGCAGTTGGACTCGTCGTTTACTCCGAAAAATGGGCGATGCTGTTGGCTTTAGTCGCCGCGGCGCTCGCAATGGTTGTAGTCATCCGCTCTCGCTGTGAAAGCACACGATTTGGCCGTGACGTCGTATTGGGTGCCGCAGCTACGATTGGAGCAGTCGTTTTGTCCGGTGCGGCCGCATATCTCGCAGGGCTGATCCTTTCACTTCTACACACCATTGTTCCCTGGGGTGGCGCTCCGGCGTGGAGTCCGGTGTACTGGGCTGCTGTCGCCATGTTGTCGCTGGCGATTTCTACAGCTTGTTACGTGGCTGTCCGCCATAGAGGCAGCGTGGCTGGCCTCCATGCTGGCGCCTTGTTAATTTGGACGTTACTCTCGTTAGCCAGTGCGGTGATTGCACCAGGTTCCAGCTATCTCTTCATCTGGCCCGTGCTAGTCGTCGCGCTTGCAGCATTACTTGCGGGCGGCCACGGCCTGCTGACAGCGAAAGGTATTGCCATGTGCCTGGCGGCGCTCGTGACGGCCGCGCTACTTATTCCAATTGCATATTTGATCGGTGCTGTTTTCCTCGGAGTCACTGCGACAGGCGGAATCGTAACAGCTGCGATCATCGCACTAATCGCGTGGCTACTCTTGCCATTACTCGAGATCCTGTGCGATGGCGCGCGCTGGTCCACGCCCCTGATTTGTGCTGCGGCTGCGATCGTCCTCGTTGGGATAGGTGTGTTAACTGTGCGCACAAGTGATGTGCACCCGGTTCCCTCCAGGCTCATATATGCCATTGATGCGGACAGCTCGGATGCGTGGCTGGCAAGTAGAGCGTCCGCAGCCCGCACTAACGCGTGGATTCGGACTGCTTTAGCTCCGTTTGCGCGGGGACCAGAGTGGATTGCACATTTTTTCGAGGGGCCGACCGCGGTTGTCGCCAAGCGCGTGCCGACTCTTCCGCTGCCGCAGCCTGCGATCAACATCTCGTCGGATTCGACGACAAGCGACGCGCGGCAACTCTCGCTGCGTGTGCAAGGGTCAGCCGGAACGATTGCACTCGGGATGCGGGTGACTGATGCCCCAGTGATCAGTGCAGCAATCGACGGCCGTGCGATCGACACAACGCGTTACAGGCTGCACACGCGGGAGTGGACTCTGTGGTACTGGGCACCATCAGACTCTGGCGCGCTGCTGAGCCTCATCGTGCCTGCAGGATCAACGCCAAAAGTCGAAGTCTTGGCATACTCTCTCGGGATTCCCACGCTGCCGGGCATCACGATTCCCCCACGCCCCGCTAACGTGGTTCCCGTCCAATCTGGCGATGTAACGATTGTGTGCCGGCGCGTTTCATTTCCGCCGAGCAAATGAAAAACAAGCCAAGGCGCTCGACAATATTTCGGCGGAAAAGGCCCCAATTAACTAAGAGTCAATTCGCGGTGACTAACCGTCGCTCCGGCCGATATGGAAATACTTCGGGAGTCTCGCCCTCTCGAAGCTTCCGTTGCACGCTGCGATCGTCGTCGCCATGAACAAACAAAACGGGGCAGCGCCAGTTTGCGATGCTGCCAGGTGCTGAATTTATCGAACGTAAGCCGCTTATGATGCACCCATGTGCATGGACCCTTGGTACCGTCCCGTGTGATCTTAAGCCGGTACGAATTCGATTTTTACCTTGCACCCGAGCGATCTCGCGGCGCGGTTTAGTGTAGCAAGTGTCACCGATGTGTTCTTCGGGTCAAGCAGCCGATGGACCGCCGCGCGCGACGTTCGCATACGTGCAGCCATTGCGCTCTTGTTCATGCGCTTTTCTTTCATCATGTCATTCACCTTCAGCGCGAGAGCTCGTTTAAACGCTGCGGCTTGAACATTCTCGAGTAATCCCTCTTGCTTGAGGAAATCCTCAAAGCTGCTGCCGCGATGTTTGTTCCTTTTCTTAACTGTTTTTGAGGTAGGCATTTTTGCGTCGCAGAGCCAAAGCTCTGTCTTCGTTTGGAGTCTTCCTGGTTTTCTTAATGAAGCCGTGCAGAAGAATGATTTCTCCTTCGTGTACGAAAAATAAAGTGCGCGCGACTCGATTTGTCAGTCTGCTCCGAATTTCCCAGATGCCTGATCCAAGACTATCCACGAGCGGCATACCGAGAGGCCAACGAAATTGCACAGTCATGATGTCCTCGCCGATTATTCTTCGTTCGTCCTTCAGTAAATCTTTCAACCACTCGCGCACGGGCTCTCGCCCGGTTTCGGTCCGAAAGAAAACCGCGGGCAATGGTCGGGGCACTGCATGACTGTATCATTTCTGATACGGTTGCCAAGCGATTTTGGAGAAGGGACTTCGAGGACGAAGACGACGACGAGCGATAACGGAACATTCCCGGCAGCGGGCTTATTGCCGTTCGCCAGAGGCAGCCAATTTGCGGTCGAAGAATTCGGCGGAAGAAGCCCCAATTAAACTTCAATTCGCGGCGACTAACCGTCGCTCCGGCCGATATGGAAATACTTCCGGAGTCTCGCCCTCTCGAAGCTTCCGTTGCACGCTGCGCCAGAAATCCGGATGAAATAAATCCGCGTGCTGTTCGAGTCGAAGAATTTCTGCGGTGGCGCGGTAGGCGCGGATCCGATCGCTCCAACGGAGGAGGTCGTGACCGCGTAAAAGTTTCGCTCACGCGGTAAGATCTCCGGTGGATGCTGGGGAAGCAGTGTGCCAACCGCCTCGAACTCAGAAGGCTTTGAAACTCGCTCGTTGCCCACACTCACTCATTGCTTCCCTCGCAACTTTACCTTCTATGTCTCTCATCCCATTCGGTCCATTCGCGGGCAGTTTTTCGACTTTTCCTTTGTTTTCCTCAACTCGGACTGCGAGCATCGCGGGGTAACGAGGATTGCAGAATAATTCGGTCTAAAATGAAAACTAAACTCAAGGTCGGAGCCGTCGCTCTTATGACTGGCGTTGCACTGGTAGGACTCTCGTCGT
>JBARMF010000179.1:0-9938 GCA_049802315.1 Candidatus Udaeobacter sp. | reverse complement strand
CAAAGATCAGCGCCATCCCAGCCGCAAGACACACGATCGTCAGCTTCAGCGAAGTAAAGATGTCGACGATCGTGCGCAGCATATTTCTAAAACCCAACCCATCTCTAAATGTCATTCTGAGCGAAGCAAAGAATCTCAAGTCATTTTGGCCTTCGTGGGCATATCCAGAGATGTTTCACTTCGCTCAACATGACAGTCATTTGTGAAATTAAAATCGAACGGATTCGATGAATTTTACGAAATTCGGTTTCTCTTTTTCAATTGCCGCGGTTGGTCCGGTTGCTTTGAAAAACCAGACGCGTCCGTCGCGTCGGGTCCAAGCCGCAATGGTGCGCGTTTTGTTACCAGCAATGTCGGTGGTGGAGAACGTCGTGTCGCCGGTTTTGAGAGGAGCGACTTGCGAGCTCACGGCGTTTGCATCCACGGGAGATAGACCCATTTGGCCGCGCCACCGGTTTATGTTGTCAGCATCACTTCCTCCATCGCCGGGAAACGTCACAATGGAGACGTCAATCTTACCGCCTTCGTCTGCCGGAGCGCTAAAGCTGGCGTAGCGCATCGAAGTGGGCGGAATTTCTTTCCAACCTTCGGGCGTGGTCCATTTAATCGGGGGCGCGCTCGTCGTCTGTGGCGGCGCCGCTGCCATTTCCGTCGGTCCGGTTTGAGTCTGGGAATCGCAAACCGCTGCGACCCATTTGATGAAGTCGCCTTTTTGCGCCTCGGCCAGATCGGCATTGCCGCGCATTTTGAAAAAGAGCGTTGCGTTAGCAGTGGTGAACATTGCGGCAATGATTCGGCCATCTCTTGCCGGGTCAGCGTTGTCAGGAAGTCCCGCGAGATCGACAATGGTCACGTCGCCTAACGAAGTGTGCAGTCGCTGTGCTATCTCGCCGAGTTTCTGTTCGGTGATTGGCGGTTGATTGAGTTGACCCAGCCAGCGATTCACATTCTCGAGAACATTCCCCGCAGCGGAGCCCAAACTCACAAATGAAACGTCCGCAACTGCGCCGTTGTCGCCTTTAACGAGAAAACTTGCCTGCCGCATTTGCGAGAGCGGCTGCGCTTCCCAATTCGGCGGTGTCGTCACCGCCGTTTCCGCCGTCGGCGCGAGACCGCCTGGCATGCTAGGCGCGGCTGAGTTTGTCGGTATCGCGTCTTGTTGCTGAGGCCCGGATTGTTCCAGCGGCGCCTTGGATACGCGGTACACCTTGATCTCGGAATTTTTCTCGCAGCCAACGAGCAACGCAGCAGACAAGGCCAGATAAACGATGAAATGTTTGCTAATTCGCATGACCCAACAAGAGCACCCGATGCGCACCATCATTAACTCATTACGCTAGTTCAGTTCCGATGAGAGAGGAAAAATAATCGAATAACCTGCATAGGAAACGGGATTTCAGTCGAACAGTGAGGATTGACACTGCGCACTGCGCGCCCGCGGCCTCAAGGAACTTGCGGTCCCCCGGTATGGCACGTCGTACAGGAGAACTCAGAGAACTCTGAGTCGATATGAAAAAAAGTGTAGCCGTCGGCGTTTAATTTCTTGAGCTGTTCGCCGTTGCCCTGCGCGAGGATGAGGTGACATGAGTTACAATCGCATGCTTTGATCAACATTTTGCCATCCACGGTTCGCCGCTAGCGGTCGCTTGCAATTGGGTCAGAGAAAGGATCGGCGCAAGCGTTAACGTCGTAGGGTTAACTCCGGCGACAGGCCTGTTCACGTTCCGACGGGGAGCGTAAGATTCGCGCCCGTCTAGCGGCTACGCATTTTTACGGAAAATAATCAAGCCCAGATTGCAAAGCGCGTTCATTTTTGATAGCCGATGTTTGTCCAATGAGTGAAGCCGGCGATGCGCCTACGATTTCTCGCGAGGAGGACTCGGTAAGCCGGCGTTCGTTTCTGGGCGTGCTGCTCGGGTTGGGAACCGTAGTAATGGGCGCGGCGCTCTCCGTACCGCTCATTCGATTCGCTCTGCATCCACTCCTCACTGAGACCACTGAAATCAAATGGTCGGACGTTGGGAAAATTGCCGAGTTCACATCCCTCGCTGCGCCGGCCAAACGGTTGATCAAGGTCGAACAGCGCGATGCGTGGAGAAAAATCATTTCTGAAAAGGCCGTTTATGTGTTGCCGGCAAAGAATGGGTTGGTGCGGATTCTGTCACCGATTTGCCCGCATCTCGGGTGTTCGATTCCGTGGAATGAAACCAGGCAGGAGTTCATCTGTCCGTGCCACGCAGCAGTTTTCTCGATGGGCGGTAGCAGGATTTCGGGCCCGGCGCCACGTTCGATGGACGGTCTCGAAAGCAAGGTTGAGGACGGCATGCTGAAGGTTCGCTATCAATACTTTCGTCAGCTGATTCCGACGAAGGAAGCTCTCTCGTAAGAAAATCCGCCATGGCTGAAGCGAATCAGTCTGACGAAAAGCCGACTGCTCAGAATGGCAATCGATCACAGCGCTTCTATCACTGGTTCGATCGCCGCACCGGCATCGGTTCGCTGCTAGATGAAGCCTTGGACGAACCGATCCCCGGCGGAGCGCGCTGGGCGTATGTGTTCGGGTCGGTTTTGCTGTTCCTTTTTATTTCGCAGACGATCACCGGAATATCTCTCGCACTTTACTACGTTCCTTCCGCTGACCTCGCGCATACGACTGTCGCTTACATCGTTAAGGAAGTAACGGGCGGTTCGTTTCTGCGCAGCCTGCATGCCTATGGCTCGAGCGCGATTGTGATCGTGGTGCTTCTTCATCTCACGCAGACTTACTTGTATGGCGCCTACAAAGGTCGGCGCGAGCTGCTTTGGATTTCCGGATGCGTTTTGCTCGCGCTAATGCTCGGCATGGCGTTCACGGGGTACCTACTGCCTTGGGACCAAAAGGCTTATTTCGCCACTACCGTCGGGACGAATATGGCGACCGACGTTCCTTTCATCGGTGGATGGCTCAAACGTTTCATGCGCGGCGGCAATGAGATGGGGACGCTCACTGTGTCGCGGTTTTTTGTGGCGCATGTGTTTCTGATTCCAGCGGCGGTTATCGCCTTGATCGCGGCGCATGTTTATCTGTTCCGAAAAGCGGGAGCGGCGGGACCACCGACTGAAGACCCTTTCGAGCCGCGACTTCCCACGCAACGATTTTATCCGCGCCAGGTGATGATGGACACGATCGTGGCCTTGGTGATGATTCTAATACTCGGCTCGCTTGCACATTTTGCACCGACCGAGCTCGGACCGAAAGCGAACCCCGCCGATACGGAATACGTACCGCGACCGGAATGGTATTACTTGCCGATTTTTCAATGGCTCAAATACTGGCGGGGGCCTTACGCCATCATTGGCATCATCGTCATTCCAGTAATCACGGCGGCATTGCTGATATGTGTTCCGTTTATTGATCGGCGATTAGAACGGCGGCCGTGGCGGCGGCCGTTTGCAGTGGGCATTTTCCTTTTGATCCTCGCGTGTTTCGTCGGAATGGGATTCATGAGTGTGCGCGATGACCGACGCGACCCAAGCATCGCCAAGCAGGTCGCGAAGCAGCGTGAAGACACCGAGCACTTCATGCGCGAGCCGTTTGAACCTGAGCCTGCTGTTGGTTCGCTTACGGCGGCAAACGTTGCGATCGCCGATCCGCTCGCCGCTGCCGGCAAGAAAATTTACGAGAGCGAATCATGCGACGCCTGCCACGGCGAGAATGGAACCGGAACAAATGCTGGACCAAAGCTCGCCGGCGCGATGGCTCAAAAATCGGCTGAGGAATTATCAAATCTTTTGCGGCACCCCACCGCGAAGATGATCGAGGGCGAGATGAAACCGGTGGATATGCCAGACGAGGAGTTAAAAGCCCTTGTCACTTATATTAAAAGCCTCAAGTAACTTTCCGCACTCTGCCTCGAGCTGTGCCTTTTAATTCCGGAGTCTTATTTTTTCAGTGACCGAACGTAGGTAACAAGCGCTTTAATCTCGCCGTCACTCAACTTGCCGCCGAACGCTTTCATGGTGGTTTTGCCGTTCTGCTTAATGCCGTCTTTGATTGCCGCGGCAGCTTGCGCATCGGTGAAGGACGACTGCTTTTTCGGATCCGTTAGATCCATTGCATTTAGCAATTTGCCCATTTTCGTGTCTCCCTTGCCACTGGGGCCGTGACACTGGGCACAATTGTTGGCCCAATTTGTTTTTGCATCTGCGGCGCGCCCCGATAATGGCGCCGCGATCAGGAGGCTAATAGTAATTACAGCGATGTTTTTCATATTGGATACTCCGAAGTGGTTGATTGATTAGAACCGAACTTGAAGACTCGAAAACAACGAATGTGCGCGATAATTGTCGTGGCCGCCAGACGTCACGTCCCTGTAGTTATAATAGCCATATCTCAGCAGCAAGCGCATTTGTTTGGTCAATTGGCGAGTGATCGTGGCTGAGGCGGCGTATTCGGTTGCGCCCGAGCCGTAGGGCAGGGCAACGCCAGCATTCTTAAAGTAGTCATTGGCACAGTAGAATGAAAAGTCCGTAGAAAAATCAGTCTTGTCATCGATTATATAGCCGGCACTGCTAGTGACCGTCCAATAATCGTTCCTGAAGTTCGTGACTGTAGGGCTTGTGTTGGGGACCAAATCGATGTTATTCGCGGGCGTGTCCGTTTGATTAAACGTGTAGGAAAAATTTGCTTGCAGGTAAAACCGGGCTAGCGGGTTCCAGTTAATTGACTCGGTGATTACGCTCCTCTTGATTTCACCGGTCTGCAGTTCGGCCAACAATTCGCCGTCTGAAAATACCTCCCACTGGCCGTCGATCGCGACATGCTGGAAATCATACCGAGTAACGAAAGCAAGTGTCCCCAGACAGGCTGGAACCTTCGGCCGAAACGTAACTCGAATATTGAAGTCATCGGTGTTCCAGTCCTGGTTAATCAATCTCGGAAACGAAGCGGTGATGATATCGTCATGGTAGGAGGCAATTTGATGATAGTACTGCCCCGACATATTTAACCTCATCATGGGATACCAGTTGGCGCCGATAGTGTACTTTTGGCCGAGCGAGTCCGTATTCTTATCCAGCGGTACGTCTTCATCTATGTTCTGGTTCTCATTAACGTGGCCGTATTCCTCTTCCCATTGGCCTTCGGCATAGAAAACCCAATCCTTGATACCGGTATAACGCAGCTCCAGTCTCTGAGCGAAGAGGTCGTAATCTTCCATCCTCGCGCCAAAGCCCGGCTCTGGAGGCCCATAGTGGAATCCGTGCGCTGGATTCGTTGGGGTAAATGGCGGTGTGTTCGGCACGGGTTCCTCCGCCATGAAAGTCGAATCGGTGTCCAGATTCTCATGGGTATATCGGAAACCCGTCAAAATAGTGAGGCTCTCCAGCGGCATCCAAAACAGATTGGCATTAACCAAATTCTCCTTGACCTGGGCGGTTCCAGCCAAGTCGATGAAGGCATGGTCACGCTGACCAAGCGTCGGAACAGGTTCCCCGAAAGCAGAATCGAAACTCGTACCGAAGATGCGCGTACCCGAGAGATCATTTTGTAATGTCGTGTAGGAGTAGCCAGCGGTAAACCACAGCGAATCGCTAAATCGAGTCTCTGTGATGCCGTGACCGCTGAACAGATCCACATCATCGTTCTGCTTTTGAGTGACGAAACGCTGACCGCTGGGTACTACTCCGACCTGACCTGCATTTCGCTCCATGTTTAACGAGTCGTCATTCGTGTTGTGCTCGTAACGCATCCCGAGCAGGACATCGGTGTTACCGAATGTCTTCGATGCCTCAAACGAAAATATGTCGCGCTTTTCGTCAATGTCCCGGAATGAGGGGACAATTTTTCGCGTGGGATTAACTGCGAGCCCGGTAAGAGTTGTGTCGCCCCAAGTGGTCGAATCTTTCTGACCATCGCGAAACTCGCGCTCGTAACGGATCGTTATTTCGGGCCAATCTGGTACGCGCAAGCCCAGTTCGATCCACGCGTCGCCTCGGTCGATATGCATTTCGGGATAGGCTGGCGGGAAAAACGTGCCGCCATCGTGCGGAAAGAACCCGCCGTTCCCGTCGTACCAACTGCGAAATTCGGTGAAACCAGCCTTAATGTAACCGAGCTTTTTCTGCGACAATTCCACTTGAATGTCGTAATCGTTGGTGTCCCAGATTGCGTGGCCATCAACTGTAAGGGTCGTGTCTTTGCCAAAAGTCTGTTCGTAATGCAGACCCTGGATCCCGCCGTAGGGCTGATCGCCTGGCAGCCTGTGTTCTTGCTCGAACTGCGCCCGGTCGCCGCTCGTTATTACGCCGCCGATGCCGAGCTCGATCCAGTTGTTGTATTCTTCGGGTTGCTCTTCCGTGGTCGCGGTTGTTGCCTTGCCATCGCTCGTGTCACCGGCGCGGACCGCCGCAGCGGCAAAGATTCCCGCGCAAACCAGCACGGGGAAGCTCCGAGATATCATAAACATCGACCTCAATATCTAAACAGCGGGGTCACGTTAGAGCCGTGCGGTTCTTCATGGCAGCCGGCTGACCAGCAAGTTCCTTGCGGCAGGAAGCTGGAGTGATCGACATCTCCAATGAAAATATGGCCCGGCACTTTTTGCTCCTGGAAATGACACTTCAAACAAAGGGTCTGGTTTCGTTCGTTGAGTAGTCGCTGGTTGACGGAGCCGTGGGGCGAATGGCAGACCGTACAACCTTGACGCACTGCCTCGTGCTCGTAAACAAACGGGCCGCGTTGCGCGGTGTGGCACTCAAAGCAGGTTTCGTTTCGACTCAAGAAAGCAAGGCCGCCGCCTCTGAGCGCCTGTTGCACATTGGTCCCGCCACCCTTGATGGCGATACCGACATGCGGGTTGTGGCAATCAGCACAGCTCATTCTGCCTTCCAGCACCGGATGATGGTGAGGCAATTGGAATTGCGCACGCACTTCCAAATGACATTGGAAGCAAGTCTGCGGATCTTTCCTCGGGTTGATGATCGTGTGCGCCGCACCACCGCTCTTGACGTGCAAACTGCCCGCCCCGTGGCACGACTCGCAGCCCATGTTCTTTGCGTTCTCTCCTTTCGCCTGCAGTCGTGCGTGCGTCGCTGTTCGGAAATCACGCACAATCTCTTCGTGGCAGGTCCGGCATTCCTCCGAGCCAACGAATTCCGCGCCTGGGATGCTTGGCGGCGCTAGAATTGTGCGGCTCGTCGTGCTGCATGAAAGCAGAATCACGGCAAGCGCGGCTGTTCCCCCGGCGCCCCACACAATTTTCTCGCGCTTACCGTGGATCCATCGAGTTAGTCTCGAACCCCACACGAATCGCGAGTATGCGCAGAAACAAAAAATAATTGCTGCGCATTTCTTCGGGCGTTTTCTTACTCGCCTCTCAGAATTTTGCCTATCCTGTCGGCGTATACCGCAGCGGCGCGATATTGTGTCGGCGATCCACCCGAAAATCTTTTGAAAATGCGATTGAATTGCGAGAGCGATTGAAACCCCGCCGCGAACGCGATTTCACTGACGCGCAGCTTGGGCTTACGCAGAAGATTACACGCATGTGCGAACCGGATGCGCGCGATGTACTCGACGAAATTCACGCCGGTTACCTGCTTGAAATTTTCACTCAGGTGATTGGCGTTCATGTTAACGACCTTTGCGACTTTAGTCAGGGAAAGCTCTTCGCCTGAATATTTTTCGATGTACTTGCGCGCTTTCCAAATCGCGCCCGGCTCGGCTCGACTCAGACAAGTCGCTTTTTCAACCTCAGCAGCGAGCAACATCTTTGTCATGCCTAACGGTTAACCGTCGCTGAACACTCGCGCTGGTCTTCCGTTGCCAATTTCTCACCTAATCTTGTGATGACGGGAAACATCGCCACTTCGTGGGTGAGCAATTTTTGCTAAGGAAAAGCCAAGAAACGTGGAGCGCGAGAACCGTCCCCGCCTTACAAAGCGCACAAAGGAGCAAAGTATGGAATACCTGATTCTAGTTGCAGTAGTAGCAATGATGGCGCTCTACGCGCTGATCATCGTCGGCTGCCTGAAACAGCCGGAATGGTAACATTCAACCGTTGGGGAGAAGCTGGGCAGCTTTGCGACTCTATCGTACGCATGCTGCGCTTCTAGCTTGGTGATTCATGAAAGGCTTTGATCTAGTAAGGCCAACTGCCTCATGACTCAGCAATAGCGATCCTTTTAGGAAAGCGATTGTGAAACGACGGCTTTAGTCAGTGGTGTCGTGTGTAACGGCTGACCAAGCAAAATATGCACAGCAAAAGCCAATCGAGGCCGAGTGCTGCTAGCAGGACTGCCATAGCCTACAGCTAGAAAAGGAGCACCAATGAAAAAAATTCTCCTGTTACACGACGAAGCCAGAGGGTCCACGCAGTTATTGCAAGACGCGGTGTCCGCAAGCGCCCCAATCGGCGAAATCGAGATTGTCGCCGGCTGCAATTGCGACCGCTGGGGACATAGGTGCCCAGGCTGTGTCGAGCACATTGTTCAACCTGTACCGGAGCTTCCGATTTCAATACCCACGAAGAAATGAGGTAAAACATGGAATACCTAATTGTATTTAGCGTTATTGCGATGATGACAGCGTATGTCTGGATTCTAGCCCGCTGCCTGCAGCACGCGTAACTGCGGCAGAGACGCGAACGCGAACATTGTGGTCGTCTCAGTATCGGGAGGCACCGGAGTTTCGCCATGGATCAGCTACTAACAGAGGAACGTCTTGCACACGTTGGGCAAGCGGAGGCGAGCGCCGGCACCTGGTCGCGGGTGGTCCGCCTGATTGAAGCGCATCCGGATGTGAAGCAGGTGCGGCTGAACATCAACGACCACAGTGTCACGGTGGGATTCTACGAAACGCCATCGGAGGAAACGTTGAACCAAATCGAGACTGACGTGCGCGCGGGACTCTCCGCCGAATGGGATATATCGATAAAGGCTGATGATAAATCGCCGACGGTTCATCTGCACAGAATCGGTAATCACACGACCGAATTTCATCGCGCTCATCCCGTCGACGAACCGCTAGTAATTTGGAGATCGATTGCGTTGCCAGCGTGGCGAAACCGTCCATTCCCGCGACAGGTCGCGCGTGATTACCGCTTCATGTTACTACTGGCTGCGACTTGTGGATTAAGCACGCTTGCCGGTTTTCTCTTTGGCCGCGCGCGAATGCCAGGCGAGCTGATCGCAGCTTCTTTTGTTCTGGCTTATCTCAGCGGGGGATGGTTCGCCACTCAGGATGTCTGGCACGCCCTCAAGCGCGGCAAGATCGATATTCAGTTTCTGATGGTTGCCGTCGCACTCGGCGCGCTCTTTGTCAAAGGATGGACCGAAGGCGGGACGCTGCTCTTTCTGTTTTCGCTAAGCAATGGGCTCGAGCAGTTCGCAAATTATCGCACACGCAAATCGATCGAGTCGTTGCTCAAAGTCGCGCCGAAACACGCATTACGACGTGAAAACGGTCGATGGTTCGAAATCTCCGTTGATGAAGTTGAGCTCACAGACGAACTGCTGGTCAAAGCGGGCGAACTTTTCCCGGTCGATGGCGTAATCATCGAAGGGGCGACGTCAGCGGATGAATCGGCGTTGACTGGCGAAGCGATTCCGGTCGTGAAACAAATCAGCGACGCCGTGAGCGGCGGCACACTCAATCTCGACGGGCAGGCAGTCATTCGAGCGACCAGCCGCCTGGAGGGGAGCGCGCTTAATCGCATTCTTGGGCTGATTGAAATAGCGCAGCAACAAAAGGCGCCAGCGCAACGATTCACCGACAAGTTCAGCCGTTACTACACATGGCTCGCGCTTTCGCTCGCTGCGGTTGTCTTTTTTGTTTTACTGGCGACGCATCGCCCGATCGCAGATGCATTTTATCGCTCAATGACCGTGCTCGTCGTATCGTCGCCATGCGCGCTGGTGTTATCGATCCCGTCAGCAATTCTGGTGGCCATCGCCGCAGG
>JBARMF010000178.1:0-3919 GCA_049802315.1 Candidatus Udaeobacter sp. | reverse complement strand
GGCCGCGAGTTCGACTCACTCGCCGATATTGTTTCATTCGGTCTCGCGCCAGCGCTAATGGTTTACAGGGTCGTTCTTAACGAATTTCCAAATGCCTGCTGGATCATCGCGTTCGTTTACCTGGCTTGCGGCGCGCTGCGCCTGGCCCGTTTTAATTCAGCGGCGGGGCATAACGGACCCGATCGTCAGAACACCTTTACAGGTTTTCCCATACCTGCAGCTGCCGGTTTGATTGCCTCAATCACGCTCTTTCTCCTTTGGCTTGCCGAAGGTGAACACCACCTTGGCAACTGGCGCTTCGTTCTACCGCCATTATTACTCTTTCTTTCCTTCATGATGTTTAGCCGGTTCCAATATCCGAGCTTCAAGGCGGTTAATTGGAAAACGAAGAAATCGATTCCGCGTTTTCTTGCTATCATCCTTGTTCTCATTTTCACCCTGCTGAATTACGAGTGGATGCCCGCGGTCTTGTTCCTGGCGTACTTGCTTTATGGAGTAATGCGGCCATGGCTTTCACGCGAATGGCAGCGCGAAATCGAAGAAGAAATCGGCGAAGAATCGTCGGAACCGACCGAGCAAACACGCTGAGATTGCGAAAGCCGCCAATCAGTTCCGATGAATCTAAAGTTGCGCCCAGCCACACCCGATGACGCGCAACGTTGCGGCACAATTTGTTATGAAGCATTCGCGGCAATCGCTAGTCAGCATAATTTTCCGACCGATTTGCCCTCTGCCGACATAACGATTGGATTGATATCGAAGCTTATCGCAGATCCACGATTTTACGGAATCGTTGCCGAAATCGATCACCAAGTCGTCGGCAGCAATTTTATGGATGAGCGATCAGCAATTGCAGGTATCGGTCCGATCACGATCGATCCGACTGTACAAAACAGGGGAATTGGACGCGCATTAATGGGCGACTGCATGGCGCGAGCTGCCGAACGGCGCGTTCCCGGCGTTCGCCTCCTTCAAGCCGGTTATCACATCCGCTCCCTCTCTCTGTACACGAAGCTGGGATTCGTCACGCGCGAGCCACTCGCGGTGATGCAGGGAGCACCTATCGATCTTCAGATTCCCGGATACACCGTTCGTAAAGGAGTTGAAGCCGATCTACAGGCCTGTGACCGCGTGTGCTTCAAAGTGCACGGGCTCGATCGCAGCGCAGAAGTGCTCGATGCGATCAAGCAAGGAACTGCGACCGTCGTGGAGCGTGACGGTGACGTTATCGCGTACGCGACGGTGGTCGGATTCTTTGGGCATGCGGCCGGGGAAACAAATGATGGACTGAAGGCCATCATCGGTGCCGCAACAGTTTTCGCCGGTCCCGGCTTTCTTTTGCCGATGCGTAATTGGGAATTGTTCCGATGGTGCCTGGATAATGGACTGCGTGTTGTGGAACCGATGACGTTAATGAGCGTCGGTCTATACAACGAGCCGGCCGGCGCATTTTTACCTTCGATTTTGTACTAGCGAGTCAATGCAGCTAGCGAGACGCACGACCATTAGGCCTGGACTTGCAACGGCGTGCCCGGTCGTCCCGCCTTATCAGCTTTGATTTAGCCTCGCGAGAATTTCTGGATCGCGAACATCTGCCCATTCGCCCGTGAGCTCGAGCGCTTTCACTTTTTTACCGGACTGAGCGAGGTCGCGGATCGCATCGGTCAGTTCGTATTCGCCGCGTGGGGACGGTTTCAATTTTGCGGTGAAATCGAAAATGCTTGGCCGAAACGCGTAAAGGCCGGCATTATAGAATGGCATAGCGCCTTGGGACAAGTCGCTCCACCTCTCAGATTTTTCGCGGATATCGACGAGTTCCATTTGTTCATTTACAAAAACCGCGCCGCCCTTACTAATGTCTTCGCCGCGCGTGACTGTCAGCATCGCGTCAACATCGTCGGAAAGATTCACCAGGCGTTTGTAATTCGCCGGATCAACTAAAATGTCGCCATAGGCCAGGATGAATGGACGATCAGCGACGAATTCGTGAGCGAGCTCCACTACGCGCCCCGTTCCATCTTGCACCGTTTGCGTTTTATATTGAATTGTGACGTCGTAGCGCGAACCGTCGCCGAAAAAATCCTGCACAGCATCAGCGCGATAACCA
This sequence comes from Candidatus Udaeobacter sp., assembly GCA_049802315.1. Lineage (GTDB taxonomy): Bacteria > Verrucomicrobiota > Verrucomicrobiia > Chthoniobacterales > UBA10450 > Udaeobacter. The sequence continues at coordinate 1,812 of JBARMF010000178.1, read as the reverse complement.
ACCACAACAAGACAATCGCGTATCCCGGCGTCGCGCAGTCCTTCAATGATGTGCTGTAGGACCGGTTTCCCGCGCACCTCAATCATCGGCTTCGGAAGGTCGGCGGTAAGCTCGCGCATTCGCGTGCCGCGGCCCGCTGCCAGGATTACAGCTTTCTGGATTTTAGTCACCGCCATAAGGTAGCGCATGCGTCCCGCTTGCGAGAGCTGACATGCAAGCCAGTGTGCGCGCCGCCGCTTCGGCGGGCAGGGGACTTGCCCGCCCTACCTGCGCCGCGTGCAATGCATGGTGTCAACCGCCGGTCTCGAACGAATTTTGTAGGGCGTCTGTGTCAGGCCCGAACGCTTTCGGGATTCACGGAACGGAGCCGCGGGGACGCGAGCGACCTAGACGGGCAGGCCGAAGGCCGAGCGAGCGGGAGCGAACGAGTCAAACGCCCTACAATTTATTTCAGCCTTACGGCGCTATGCGATCTGTGAGCGTGTCGGTGTGAAAATCGGCGTGATCACGCAAACGATTCCACGGACCATCTTTCTTGGATGTCTGGCCGACGCTGTTTTTTTCACCTTTGGCATAATCATCCCAGGAATTGTACCGAGCGATGGCGAGAAAGGTCCAGTTGGCGCCTTCCAGGTGCTGCATTAATACGTTGCCGGCAGTCGTGTCGTCTGACGCATTGGGCAATTCACCGAGCATTTTTTCCAATTGCTCTCGATGACCAGGGGCGGGGCGATAATAAGAGACGGAATAAACCGAACCGGCTGTCTTCGATTTCGAATCCGCGTCAATGCCCATGGCCTTGGTGAACTCTTCCCATGAAGGACCGTTCACGAACGTGTCAGTGTGCCACGCACCCAAGTCGCGTTTGTCCGGAGGAACAGCGGTTCCCGCAGCTTCTACGGTTGCTTTTGGGCCGAGATGCGTAATCACGGCATAATCCCATGCGTCACCGTCCTGATGACGGAGAACAATAAAATGATCGGGCATCGGGTTGCTGGGGTCCGGCGTTTTGAGCCAATCGCCCAATTGCAGTGCTTTACCCAGCGCGGCTTTTGCGAAATGGACGTGATAAACATCGGTCCGTTTGCCAACTCCGGCTGTCGCAGCCTGCTTTTCACCCGCGGCGGGTTTTGGCGACGTCTGGCCGTGAACGAACGTCGCAGGTAGTACGCCAAACAATGTGATGGCGACAATGGTAGTGATTGATTTCATGATGATAATGTTTCTTTCTGTTTTGGGTTGAACGCGATTCTGTCTGGGGTTGCGCGCCGTTAGCAGTAGCGAACCGGATTAAAGCCGCGTCTGCTGATTTGCTGCGTGCAGGTATGCTGGGAGCTAGATCAGGTGTCAATGCTTATTTCCAGCCGCGGAGATTCGACATCGTTTGGTCACTTGTCACTTTGCCACTCAGGGCAGCCTCGCCCTTTGAAAGGGAAAGGGGAAGGGTGAGGGTTTGCTGCAGGCGACCTCAACCAACACGACGTTATGGCAGATGCCATCACGGCACGCAGTCGTCGTTCAATATTCAGTGAAGGCCTCGTCTGGATAGCAGTACAACCAATGCTCGCTCGGCTGCGCCGATGCAATCACCGGATGTCCACTGGCGTGGGCGTGTTTGCTGGCGTGTTGATTCGGCGAGCTGTCGCAGCACAGCGTGACTCCACACGTCTGGCATGTCCGCAGATGCACCCAATAAGAACCGATCTTTACGCATTCTTCGCATTCGCGACGATGCGGCTGCTTGATCGACTCAATCGCGATCGCATCCAGATGAGAACAGCCTCGGGTACTCATGATCGATTAGTGTGATGC
>JBARMF010000177.1:0-3942 GCA_049802315.1 Candidatus Udaeobacter sp. | reverse complement strand
TGCTCGTGTGCCGCGTCGTGCGCGTGCGGTTCGTGATGGGTGCCAACGGAAGTCGAAGTGTCCATTTCAGAAGAAAGTTACGGTGGTTAATATCGAAAGAGAAGCCTGATTGCAAAGCGAGAAATTTTAAATCACGCCAGAAAACGCCCGATGGTCTCCCGCTCGCCGTGTGCGAAATTTCTCCGTGCAAAACGAACCGAACGCACGAGCGATCATCCACCTCGATATGGACTGCTTTTACGCAGCGATCGAGGTGCGCGACCGGCCTTCGCTGCGGGGAAAGCCTGTCGGCGTCGGCGGCGCGCGCGAGCGACGCGGCGTTTTGACCACGTGCAATTACGAGGCGCGCAAGTTCGGTGTCCGCTCAGCCATGCCGACGTTCATGGCACTGCAACGCTGCCCGAATTTGATTGTGCTGCCGACGCGGTTCGATGTTTACCGGCGCGAAGCGGCGATTATCCGAGGAATTCTTTACCAGTTCAGTTCCATCATCGAACCGCTGTCGCTCGACGAGGCTTACCTTGATGTCACCTCTCACCCGAGCGCGCCTGCAGCGCTCGCGGAGGAAATCCGCAGCGCAATTTTTCGCACGACGAAACTCACATCTTCCGCGGGGATTGGTCCAAATAAGTTGATCGCGAAAATCGCGAGTGAAATTAACAAGCCGAACGGCCAGTTCGAAGTGAAGCCGGAACAGGTCGCGGATTTCATGAAAGACCTGCCTGTGCGCAAGATCTGGGGAATCGGCGAGAAGAGCGAACGAAAACTCGAAGAACTCGGTGTCAAAACCTGTGGCGAACTCCAGCGATTCTCGCGGCCTGACCTCGTTAACGTTTTCGGCAAATTTGGCCTCGAGCTTTACGAGCTTTGCCGGGGCATCGATGATCGGCCGGTCGAACCCGATCGCCCGCGCAAATCGCTGAGCACCGAGGAAACGTTCGCTGTCGATCTCGCCACGCTCGAACAATGCGAAGAAAAACTCGAAGAGCTCTTCCAGGATGTAATGGCTGATCTGGCGCAAAAAGAATCAACGCGTGAGATCACAAAGATTTTCGTGAAACTGAAGTTCAATGATTTCACGCGCACCACAGCTGAGCGCGCAGGGCTTACGCCAACGTTGGAAGGTTTCCGCTCGCTCCTGACGGAAGCATTCGGGCGAACCGGAAAACCCGTGCGTCTGATCGGCGTCGGCGTTCGTTTCGCTGAACCGACGCCAGAGGAAGCGCAAATGGATCTTCTGTAGCACAGCCATCTTGGCTGTGAGGCCGGCCGGCTTCCAGCCTGTCGAATCAGTGCGAGCCAGGCGAAATGCCCGGCTGCCCCACAGGAAGCCTCTGCTGCGCTTGCATCGGACTCTGCTGTAATGCGGAGCGCGTGATTTGCTGCAGGGGAAGCTGACAGCTTCCCTCATAGGGGGATGACCATTCTTCGTGGATAATGTCATGTTGAGCGCAGCGAAACATCTCTGATTGTTTCTTGAGATTCTTCGCTCCGCTCAGAATGACAACTAAGGGCGCTACAGTCGGACGCGCTCAAATGGATCTTTGGTAGAACAGCCATCTTGGCTGTGGGGCCAGCGGGCTTCCAGCCTGCCTGCCGTATCATTTAAACGCCAGGCGAGACGCCGGGCTGCCCCACCAGCTGGAAGCCTGTGCTACGTTTCTGTCGACTCAGAGAGAGATGACTTCCACGCAGGAACGCAAGATCAAACAAACCGGGTGCGACGTGCGCTTTGATAATCTGACGCGTCAACTCTACTCGACTGACGCATCGATTTACCAAATAAACCCGGTCGGTGCGGCGTTTCCGAAAACTACAGAGCAGGCGAGTCTTGTGATTCACGCAACAGCGGATGCAGGTCTTTCCATCACCCCTCGCGGCGCCGGCACGAGCCTGGTGGGCAACGCGATTGGCGATGGATTAATCGTCGATTTTTCGCGTCACAACCGACAGATCACTGATTTGGATCTCGAAAAACGCAGCGTCCGCGTCGGGGCCGGAGTTGTGTTGGATCAACTCAACGACTTTCTAAAGCCGCACGGATTTTGTTTCGGGCCCGACGTAGCAACCAGCTCGCGCGCCACGCTCGGTGGCATGATAGCAAACAATTCCTCCGGCGCGCGTTGCCCAATTTACGGCACAACAGCCGATCACGTGATTTCACTGGAAATCGTGTTGGCTGATGGTCGCGTTGAAAAAATCGGAGGCGGCCATGACTCGTTAGGCCCGGAGCGCGCAAAGATTGACAAGCTGGTTCGCGCAGCGAGCACCGAAATGGCCGAACGCTGGCCGCCGGGTTTGATCAAACGCTGGCCCGGCTACGGCATCGAACGATTCCTGCGCGTGCCAAATGATCTGACCAATATTCTAGCCGGCAGCGAAGGAACGCTGGCAGCCATTTTCTCCGCTGAGCTCAAGATTTCTCCCCTGCCCCGCGAGAAAGGCCTGGGGCTGATCTTTTTCGCGTCGGTAGCGGAAGCAATGCAGGCAACGGTTGAGCTTCTCGATCTCAAGCCTGCCGCGATCGAACACATCGATCGGCCATTATTCGATGGAACCAAAGGTCAACTTCAGTTTCGGGCCGCGCGCGATCTGCTCGAATTGGAATCGAAACCGTGCGAATCGATTTTGATCGTCGAGTTCTACGAAGACTCAAGGAACGACCCCGAAAGCTTTCGGAGTCGCAACATGACGGCTGGGAAGCCGTCACTCCCTGGCTCCAGCGTGATGGAGCGATTATCAATCTTACAATCCAAAAAGCTCGGACTGCGCACAAAAATTGTGACCGACCCGGCGCAAATGAACATGGTGTGGTCCGTGCGCAAATCCGGTTTGTCCCTTTTGACGGGATGCATCGGACCGGCGAAGCCCGTTGCTTTTATCGAAGACGCCGCTGTTCGTCCCGCGCAATTGCCCGATTACGTACGCGGTTTGCAATCAATCATCAAACCGCTGGCACTGACCGCGAGCTATTACGGGCATGCCGCCAGCGGACTTTTGCATGTCCGACCAGTGCTCGATATGCATAGCGCCGCCGACCTGAAAAAATTCCGGCAAGTCGCAGACGAAACTTCCGCGCTGGTGCGTCAGTTCAAAGGTTCGCTCTCCGCCGAGCACGGCGTCGGCATCGCGCGCACCGAATATATGCGCGACCAACTTGGCGATCAGTTGCTGGAGGTGATGCGCGAAATCAAACGCGCGTTCGATCCCAAAAATGTTTTCAACCCTGGAAAAATTTTTGAGGTAGGGACATCGCGCTGCGATGTCCGGACGCCGCAGCGCGGCGTCCCTACCACGATTGATAGTCATTTGCGCGAGAATTTTACTCGTCCGCTCGAGCTTCCATTTCAGCCAGTGCTCGCGTTTGCGTTTAAAGACCGGTCTTTCACAGGCAACCTCGAGCAATGCAACGGCTGTGGCGGCTGCCTTAAACAGAGCGGCATTATGTGCCCGACCTTCATCGCTACACATGATGAAGTGATGTCCACACGCGGCCGCGCCAATATCATTCGGGCCGCGCTCGAACTGCGGCTCCCAAGGAACGACCCCGAAGGCTTTCGGGGTCGAAACATGACGGCTGGGAAGCCGTCACTCCTTGGCGACCCGCTGAAATCCGCCGACCTCGACGCCGCGCTGAGCAATTGTCTGTCGTGCAAAGGTTGCACACCCGAATGTCCGTCGAACGTGAACCTGGCACTACTTAAGGCGGAAATGCTTCACGCGCGATGGCGCCGCGATGGCCTGCCGCTGCGCGAACGTATTCTGAGCAATGTCGATTTGTTAGGCAAACTCGGCTGTCTCATGCCGAGGCTGACTAATCGACTTCTCGGTTTCAAGGCGGCGCGCATCGCAATGGAGAAAACCATTGGAATCTCCGCACGACGATCGCTGCCCCATTACGCAAGTGAACGCTTCGACAAATGGTTTAGCAATCGTCTGGGG
>JBARMF010000176.1:0-1727 GCA_049802315.1 Candidatus Udaeobacter sp. | reverse complement strand
AGTGGCACGCCGGGATCGGCCATGCGTTGTAAGTCGTCGAGCAATGCGAACGCCGGAGCAAAGGCTTCTACGCTGAATCCTTCGGCCTCGAGAGTTTCGGTCAATGTTTGGTGCGCCGCCTGAAAATTTATCCCGCGCAAACGGTCGCGATTTTGTCCCATCCAGATCGGCGATGGACAAAGTGCCGCGGGTGTGGAGAAACCTTTTATCTTTCCCGCTGCCTGGAATTCACTCCAATGCGCTGAAATTTTTTGCCAGTAGTCATGCAATTCCTGCGAGTTTGTCGCGCGAACGATCGCCAGCACCGGTTCCCAACGGACCGGCATTTTTTTCATGATTGTTTCCAGCGCGAGACCTGCGCGAATGTTTTTTGGTTGGAGTGAGCGCGTGTTGGCTTCGAATTCGAGCGGAGGAACGGGTGAAAAGCCTATGGCACTGAGCAGCAGCAAAACCGCGCAGGAAAAAATCAGTATGGGAGCCGGTCTGCGCACAATCCAGCGGACATATCTCGTTGCCAGATCAAAGAGCCAGTCGTGAGCAGCCGCGCCTTGTCGGTCGCGAACAAACAAAAATAGGATCGAGCACATGAACAGGCCGGCGACGAAAATGCCGATGGCGATTAGAACGCCGAGTTCAGCAAAACTCATTGCGCCACTCAGCACCAGGGCGAGAAAGCCTACCGCTGTTGTAAGCGCGCCAAAGAAAACCGCCCGTCCGAGTTTTGATATCGAAGTCGCGATGGCTTGCTGATGCGGTTCGCCATCGGCCCGCGCCTGGTGATAGCGTCCAATGGTGAGAATCGCGAAATCAACGCCAAGTCCGACAAGAATGGCGCAAAAGCCCACGCTGATCATGCTGAGTCGGCCGAAAAGAAGCTGGCCGGCAGTTAGCGCTACCAAACACGAGAGAAGAAGACAAAACGCCATGCCCGCTAAAGGCAGCCATCGGCGAAACCCAGCGAAAAAAATCGCGCCCACAAGCACGACTGAGCCAAGCAACGTCGCGACGACATCGTAGCGCATGCTCAACGAAATTTCGGATACAAACGCCGAGCGCCCAGTCACGAGAATTTGCAGAGGGCGGCTGCCGTCCCATCCTTCGGCTGCGGTTTTGCGAAACTCGTTTACGCGCCGCATCAAGTGCTGGCATTCAAACGCGCTAATCGACTTTTGATTCGTCACCACGAGAAAGATTCGCATTGTGCGATCCGGTGATGTCAGCGGTTGTTCCTGTTCGATCGCGGTGCTTTGGGCAAAGGGTTTGAGCGCGGGCGCGATCAATCCGAGCGGATCGAACGAAAGCTCGAACTGCGGCCGCGGCGAGCCTGCTTCGATCTGCTGGCGTAAACGATGAAGGCGATCGCGAATCTTGTCCGGTTGCAGGATCGACATTGCCTCGTCGAAAGCGCTCGGTTCCAGATTGAGAAGCAACGGGACCGCGATCGATTGCAGATCGCGAATGCCATCCGCGGTGCTCATGGGTGAACCTGCGAGCGCGCGCACACACCACGTTTGCTCGCGCAGCCGTTCCGCAAACACCGGCGCGAATTCCTCCAGCTTATCGACATCCTGCGGATCGGAGACAAGCGCGAACGTTAGCTCACGTGTCTGCTCAAAATCGTGATCGTAGATTTTCAGGCCTTGGACCGATGAAAATTTGCCTGGCAAAACATTGAAGATCTCAGAATCGAGGCGCAGTGACGTGGCGAGAATGGCGACGCAAACGAT
>JBARMF010000175.1:0-2701 GCA_049802315.1 Candidatus Udaeobacter sp. | reverse complement strand
AGATTGCCGAAGAACTCGTCGAAGCCGTGAACCGTGGGCAGAAACTCGTTGCGATCGCCGAGATGGTTCTTGCCAAATTGCCCGGTCGTGTAACCGAGAGGCTTGAGCAGCTCGGCGAGTGTAGGATCCTTATCGGATAGCCCTTCTTTGGCTCCCGGCAATCCAACCTTCAGAAGGCCGGTCCGCATCGGGCTCTGGCCGGTAATGAACGCGGCGCGGCCGGCCGTGCAGGATTGCTGACCGTAGTAGTCGGTAAAGATCGCGCCTTCATTGGCGATGCGATCAATGTTGGGGGTGCGATAGCCCATCATGCCGCGGTTGTAGGCGCTGATGTTCCAATAGCCGATGTCGTCGGCCATTATGACTAGGATGTTCGGCTTCTGCTGCTGCGCGGCAGCCGGCGCGACCATCGCTATCCCAATGGCGAGCGATGCCAGCAGACCGATGCAGCTGGTTCTGTTCATGCTCATTGTCGATACCCTCTTCAGCTGCATTTGCTTTCTGTTCGTTGCCCTAATCGTGGGCCAAAACGAGATTTGATTGAGACTTTAATTTGAAGGAGCGGAAAAGTTGGTCGTAGAGAAACGGGGTCAGACATCACCAGCGAAAGCTCAATCCCACGACGGGACCGTGGAGAATCAGATCGAGGTTGTTCCTACTCGCGCCGCTATCCTGACTGTAGTCGACGGCCAAGGCGCGGTAGCCCACGAGGCCATGCAGCTCTGTCTGCCAGACCGAGAAATCGAAGCTATAGCCGCCAAAGAGTTGCCACGTAAAATCGCTGCCGACACCGAATCCGCCGACATCGCCAAGGAACTCAAGTTCCTTTCCTGGAGCCAACTGATGGCGCACCCGCAATCCAACGAATGGATCGACCCATTCAAGCGTGCCGGATCGCGCCACTGCTACCGATCCAGACCTCTTGAGGCCGAGATTGCCAAGGTCGACCGAGCCATCGACTGCGAGTGAGAGATCGAGCTGTTGGTTCCAATATCGAGCGCCGGCTAGCACATCGACGGCCGTGGATGAATATGATCCACCCCATTTTGCGACCTGATAGGTGAGTCCGCTTTCGGCCATCGTCGTCTCATAATTCAAGCCGGCGTTAGCGCGGGCCGACAAAGTCAAATTGGCAATGGGATTGCGCTGAGTAACGGCGCCACCCGAGAAATCGAATTTTCCCCAAACGACATCGCCATAGATGCCCCAGGGCCCCTTTTGTGCCTCGAGGTAGCCCATCAACGCAGCGAGTGAATCCAATTCAACTTTGGAGCTGCCAGAATCGAAGATGTCCCAAAACGAAGCGTCGATGTCGACTGTATGACCGCGAACGGTGGCATCGCCAACAACGCTCGGCGCCCACGCATAAGGTGTGAAGCGGAATTGCCAGCCAGAAGGTGCCACCGCCACCGGCGCCACATAGGCATAACCGTCACCGGTCGGCAGATCTGCGGCTTGTGAGTCGGTAGAGAACAAGCAAAGGGTTGCTACAAAAAAGAGCGAGCCGACCGCGTGTGACACACGTTTCGACAAATCGGCGTTGATGATAATCAACGATAGCCCCCGTTCCCCTGAGGCGGTCTCCGCCGACTTCCGCCAATGGGAGAAGGGGCAGCGTTTTCAAGCACGGACTCATCCCCAAATTAAGGCACTTAGCTGATGACGCGCTCGATCAAGTCGGGCCAAAGCACGCCCCATTGTATTTTTGCAACTAAGCCGCGCTTTATAGGCTTGTCAGCGCTGAAAGCGGTTCGGCGGCCTTCTTTGAAGCCCAAATCGATGCTTATCAATCCTAGGTCGAAGGCTTGCTCCCGACAGGGCGAGCCTCCGGGCCACGCCGGCTGGGGGTTGGATGTGTTGGCTTTCATCGCCGATTGCCAGATCGAGTCGAACGACTGTTTCCGGAAAAATTTCGTTACGACGGCCGCCGAGGCAAGAGCGAGCCATTCTTGCTTTACGCAGGTGGTCGCAGCCGCGGTTCTTTCGCTGGCCTCGTTGCTGACCGGTTGCGCTTCACGGCCTGAAGTTGGTGCGCTGCTCGCAAATTACCAAATGAGCGCAGGCTCCCGGGACCACACAATCCTTGTGGCAACAAGTCGGGCGCGCGACCCGCGACCAGGAACATATTTTGGCGGAGAAAGGTCCCCGTCGGTCAACTATGCAACGTTGACCGTCGCTGTCCCGCCTACCCATGTGGCCGGCAAGATTGAATGGCCGTCTCGGGCACCGGGTAACCCGATGACAGACTTCGTTGTGCGGGACGCGGCATATTTGGATAACGAAAGAGACTTCGTCAAAGCCCTCAATGCACAATTAGCGATGCGCCCACCTGGACGACGCAAGGTGTTCGTTTTCATCCACGGTTACAACACGATGTTCGCAGAGGGGCTTTATCGATTTACCCAAATCGTGGATGACGCAAACGCACCTGGAGTTCCGGTTCTTTTCACCTGGGCATCGCGAGGTCACCTAACGGATTACGTCTATGATACAAACAGCGCGACAGCGGCGCGCGATGAACTTGAGCATACTCTGCGTTTGGTCTTCGCAAGTAACGCTGAAGAGGTGAACATCCTCGCTCACTCCATGGGTAACTGGGTGACCGTAGAGGCTCTTCGCCAGATCAAGATTTCTGCCAATAAGCCGCCTATTTCCAAATTAGGTGCTGTCGTACTCGCCGCGCCAGACATCGACATCGATG
>JBARMF010000174.1:0-2291 GCA_049802315.1 Candidatus Udaeobacter sp. | reverse complement strand
AGACTGTAGAGAAGAAGATAAGAATCAGAAGAAATCTGCTGATATAGCTGGCCAAGATCCTCATGATTTCGTTGTAGCACGATGGCTACCACGTTGGCACGCCTTAAATGCGCCAGAGCGAGCGGTGTGTCCCGAACTCGGAGATTTCGCCGGAGGTACTTTTGCTGACGTAAACGGTGATGGAAATGACACTGATAAAGGTGCCCACGAAAACCATCGCCACAAACCACGACGGGATGTGTCCGATGTGCAGCGCGTGATAAAACGAGACGACATCGTTGATCGGAGCGGTGGCGTGCAAAAAGATCTTCGTCAGCCACGCCATCAATATCAGGATGAAAATGAACATGTAATTCCGTTTCATCCGGCGCCCGATCGCTTCCAGCTTGGTGATTTTAAAGCAGGGCAAAATTAAATCTTCGCATACGAGCTTTTTCCATTCGCCCTGGAGCAGTTCGCGATTTTCCATCACCATCGGGACAAGAAAATGCGCTTCCAGCATGCGGACGCGCGCGCGGAATGCATCGTAAAAACGGTATCTGCGCGCCTCGATCCACAGCAGCACAGCAACGATCGCCAGGTTAAAAAAGAAAATGATGTGCGGCACGTCGCGGGTGGAAAAGGCAATTGTAATAATCGCGGTGCTGCTGGTGATGGCCCAGTTCGTGGTCATATCCAGCCGTTGCCGCCACACCATGATTCGTCCCAGTTCGCCCCGATAAAAATGCGACATCGCATTGACATAGCCCGGGTCGTAAATGCTCCGCTGCAAGGAAACTGTCCGTTCCTCTTTCCGCGGTACCGCTGTATCCTGAGTTGCCACAGCTTGTTATTTTACTGGATAACTGCCTTTGCTGCATAATCCAATAAATCTCTCCACCCCGAATGCCTATTGCCCTCGCAAATCTGTTACCGGAACAGCAGGTGATCCTCCGGTTGCGCTCGCGAAAACCTGCGAATGCGATTCGCGAGATCGTGGATGTGCTCGCGTCGGACATCAGCGGGAGGAAAATCCCCAAGCCCGAAGCGTTTCTCGAAGTTGTGCTGGCTCGCGAGCAGGTGCATCCGAGCATGGTCGAAGACGGCATTGTGTTTCCACATGCGCGCACGGATTTGGTTGATGAAATTGTGATCGGCGTCGGGCGAAGCCGCGCGGGCATTCCATTCCGCGAAAATCAACAGCGCGCACACCTCATTTTCGTAATCGGCGTTCCGGAACGCTTGCTCAGCGATTATCTGGTTTGCGTCGGCACGCTGGCGAGAATGGTGAAGGATGAGACGATTCGATCGCGATTGCTCAACGCTGAGACGTCTCGCGAATTCATCGACGCGTTGACGACGGAAACCCTGTAGCCGCGTCGCTGCCTGGCACGCCGAAGCTGCGCGAAGGCGGGTGAGACGCGCAATACGCGGTTACGCCAATTCACGAATGGCTCCGAGCACTGTCTCGACCTCCTGCGGCGTGTTGACAATGCTGCACGCTACGCGCGCATACGATTCGCGATATGGAGTGGTGGAAGCGACAATGCGCTGAGCGAGAAGACGCTTTACCACCTCCTCCGGTTTCGTCCCTTTCACATCGAAGCAGACCATCCCGGCGGAAAGATTTTCATCGCGCGGCGTGTAGAGCTGGATACCGGACACGCCCGCGAGTCCCTCTTTCATTTGACCATTGAGCTCGTGTATCCGCGCCGTGATTCGCGCCGGTCCAATGTTTTGGTGAAAACGAACCGCTTCCGGTAAAGCCCAAAAATGTTCGAACGCTTGGAACCCGCCCGGCGAAAACCATGACGCTCTTGCCGCTGGCGCCGGCTCATGTTCCTCCTCCCACGCGGCGAAAAGGTCCGGCGCGCTAAAGGATGGAATCACCGGGCGCATTCTCTTCCAAACATCTGGCTTCGCCCAAACGAAGCCGGTGCCTCACGGACCGAACAACCATTTGTGTGTACCCGCCGCGAACGCGTCGCATCCCAACGCCGTGATCTTTGGATCTTCCACGCCAATGCCGTGCACACCGTCGACAATCAGCAGCACACGATCCTTTTCGTCGCGGCTGCGGTTGACGTTCGCCAACGTCTCAGCGATCCGCGCGATCGGCAGCCGCACGCCGCTGCTGGAGTGCACCCAGGTCGCGCCGAGTGCCCGCGTCTTTGGTCCGATCGCTTTGCGAACTCGTTCGGTTATTTCATCCGGCGAAATCGAGTCGTAAGAATCAAAGAGCGGAATTTTGCGCCATGTCGCTCCGCAACGCCCTGTAGCAAGCCGGATCGATTCGTGATGGACGTAGTGAT
>JBARMF010000173.1:0-9619 GCA_049802315.1 Candidatus Udaeobacter sp. | reverse complement strand
GCCCGTCAACTCAAAGGAATTGCCGATTGCGCGGCACGCGACTCTATTTCCTTAGAGGAAGCAGCGACACGCACCCTTCGCACGATGAGCGAAGCAGGTGAACGCATGTCCGGGTTTGGTCATCGCGTACACACCAAAGACCCGCGCACCACACGTTTATTCGAACTTGCGAGCGAGGCTGGTGTGGACGGCGTGCACATGCAGGCAGCGCGCGCCTGTGAGAAAGCATTTGCCAACGCGAAGAAATCGCTCCCGATCAATGTTGACGGTGCGATCGGCGCCATTCTCGCCGACTTGGGAATGAATCCCGCGTCATTCAACGGGATATTCATGATCGCCCGCACGCCCGGACTCATCGCGCACGTCATCGAAGAACAAACTCGCGAAAAACCGATGCGCCGGATCGATCCCGTTAACCACGGTTATGACGGGCCGCCGGCGAGGAATCTGTGAGGTGATTGGTCATATGATCTTTTCACCCGCAGCACACGATATTAAAGCGTTGATTTGTTAGGCGTGTAACATAAAATCCACGACTCCAATGAAGCTCCACCATGAAAAAGAAATCCACTTCAGAATCCGCCTTTTTTAACCTTCGCGTCTTACTTGGTTTAGTTCTTGCCGTTGCCGGCGTATGTATCGCGCTACTCGGCTCCGGCGCGTTCTCGAATGCGTCTGCGCAAGCCAACGCAGCGCAACAGCCCGACACCGAGCAATTCGGCCAAACGACCGTGATCCATGCGTGGCACAACGATCTGTCGCGGCCGCTCCGCGAACAGCCAATGATTTGGCCGCCAATCGAGGCTGAACATGAAGCGAATCCCAATCCGAAAATACCGCTTCAACATCAGGATGGACCGGATCCAGTCATCCAAAACAGTTTCTGGCAACGAATGATAAATACGCCGGCTATTCCTAGTCCGATTCTGAGTTGGAACGGCATTATTTATCCAGGTGTGGGTTGCAATTGTGCCCCACCCGATCCCGATGGCGAAGTGGGAAAAACTCAATACGTGCAGATGGTCAACGAAGGCCTCCAGGTTTTTGACAAGGTCAGCGGCGCATCACTCCTCGGTCCGATTGCGATCTCTTCAATTTGGTCTGGTTTTGGCGGCGCCTGCCAGAATGGTGGCAATGGCGATCCGATTGTAGTGTACGATCAGCTCGCTGATCGCTGGATCATTAGTCAATTCGCAACGCCAAGTGGTTCTAGTGTTCCGCAAGACGAGTGCGTCGCCATTTCCCAAACAGGCGACGCAACCGGCGCGTGGTATCGCTACGGTTTTCATCTCACCAGTAACTTCCTCGATTATCCCAAGCTTGGCGTGTGGCCTGACGGCTATTACATGTCGGCAAACGTATTCAACACCGCTGGCACGTCCTTTCTGGGACCGCAGGCTTTCGTGTTTGATAGAGTCAAAATGTTGGCAGGCGATCCCACCGCTACGAGCCAAACGACAGGGATTACAGGCGGATCCGGTGAAGCGTCTTTTCTACCAACTGATCTGGATGGTATCATTCCACCGGCGGCCGGTGATCCGAACCACTTCGTATCGTTCCCGCAGGGTAGCCCGCTGATTTACAAGGTGCGAGCTTACCACGTAGATTTCACCACCCCGGCGAACTCCACTTTTACTCTCGAGGCAAGTGTAAGTGCAGCGTCATTTACTTCGCTCTGTTCAACGACCCGGAACTGCGTGCCGCAGACGGGCACCAGTACGAAACTCGACGCAATTGGCGATCGGTTGATGTTCCGCAACGCCTATCGTCGTTTCGCCGACGGTCATGAATCGATATTTAACAACTACACCGTAAGCGCCAACTCAGTTGCTGGAGTACGGTGGTTCGAGTTGCGACGGACGCAGCCCGGAAATTGGCTCAAAGCCCAAGAGAGCACGTATCAGCCGGATACCACTTGGCGCTGGATGGGCAGTATTGCGTCGGACAACCAGGGAAATGTGGCGCTGGGCTTTAGCGCGTCTAGCAGCTCACTCAACCCGCAAATCCGCTATGCAGGCCGGTTAACGACTGACCCCGTGAACACCTTATCAGGCGAACAACATCTTTTCGACGGCACCGGTAGCCAGAGTGGCACCGGAAATCGCTGGGGTGATTACAGCGATATCACCGTCGATCCGGTCGACGACTGCACGTTCTACTACACGAACGAATACTACACCACTACTACCAGCTTTAGCTGGCGCACCCGGATCGGTTACTTCAAGTTCGCCGGCTGCACCGCGCCGCAAAAAGGTACTGCACATTTTGTGGTAACGACTTGTAACGGAGGCGCAGCGATTTCTAACGCTTTAGTGTCGATCGACGGCAGGCCGTACGGTGCAACGCTTTCCAATGGCACTTACGATGCGGTCCTCACCCCCACGTCGCATAGTTATTCGGTTGCCAAGACCGGAGTCGGGACCCAAACAGGCAACTTCACCATTACCAATGGTCAAATCACAAACGTCAACGTGTGCTTGGGAAGCAGTCCTAGTCCCACACCAACGGCAACGGCAACGTCTACGCCTGCACCGACTGCAACTGCGACCGCGACTGCAACAGCAACGGCAACGGCAACGGCCACTGCGACAGCTACAGCCACGGTGGCTCCGAGTTCGACTCCTACAGCTACGGTTACACCAACCGCGACTGCGACCCCAACAGCTACTGCAACTGCGACCCAGGCGCCTGCGATAACGCTTACTGCGCAGGGCTACATCGTGGGCGGTAAACGAAGAGCGGATCTCTCCTGGAGTGGGGCGTCTTCGAACAGGGTCGACATTTATCGTAACGGCGCGCGGATCGTTACCACCGCAAATGATGGTTTTTACACCGATCGCATTAACGGCCATGGGCCTGGCAGCTTCACGTACCGAGTATGCAACGCCGGCAGTCAAACCTGTTCAAATCAAGTGACAGTGACATTTTAATGCTTAGGTGATCGCGACCGCATTATGCGATCGGTGATTGGTAATGACGATTCGTGTGCGAAGCCATCGTGGGATCGATCAACGCCGGGCGGGCAACTCCGTCTCACGGCGTGAACTGATTCCGGACGCAAATCCCAAAATTCACGCAGAAGTAAAATAATCATTGACAAAATTCCTCTGTATCAGGTAGGATTTCGACTCCATCTCAGGGTTCACCGGAGAGGGGAACAACTCCACTTCATTCATGAAAAAAAAATCCACTTCAAAATCTGCATTCTTTAATCTTCGCATTTTAACTGCTTCTGTGCTTTGCCTTCTCGGCATCGCTGTGGCGCTATTCGCCCAGGGAAATCGCACAAAATCCGTCCAACAAAACAATCAATCGAACCGCGGCCAAGACGCCCCCGGCACACAGAGACCCGACGTAGTGCAAATGGTCGGGCCGGTCCGGCTCGATCAGGATTTGCGAAAGCTTCCTTACATCGCGCCCAAGGACGAGTTCGAAGAGCGACGGCTGATGCGCTATCCGCACAACGGAACGGGCCAAACAAACGCCGCGTCAGGATCCGGTACTGCCGGCATGAAATACGTCCAGTCGCTGCTCAAAAATATGTGGCGGCCGACGCCCAACATGCCGGGACCACTGCTGACTTTTGAGGGGCAGGGCAATACATGCGGTTGTCAGCCTAGTGACAGCGAGGGCGACGTCGGCCCGAATCATTACGTTGAAGCGGTCAACGAATCGATCAAGATCTTTGACAAAAACGGCAACACTTTGTCGGGCCCAACCAGTTACAATTCATTCTTTTCCGGCTTGACTGGCACTCCTTGCACCAGCGCCAACGATGGAGACCCTTATGTTATTTATGATCACGCCGCTGACCGGTGGATGATCAGCGATTTCGCCTTTCCTTCTTTCCCCGGTAGCTCATTCTGGCAGTGTATTGGTGTTTCTCAGACCCCCGATCCGGTTAGCGGTGGCTGGTTCCTATATGCCATACAAGTTGATCCGGCGAATCCAACGTACTTGGGCGATTATCCCAAGTTTGCCGTGTGGAACTCTGGGGGGAGCCCAGCTCAAAACGCCTATTTCTTCACGGTCAACACGTTTAGTAGCCCGACCACCTTCAACGGCGTCCACGTTTATGCTCTAGACCGCGCCAGCATGCTCACTGGCGGTCCCGCCAATGCGATCAGCTTTGGACTCACCGCAGCCGATGTGGCCGATTCCTATAGCTTCGTCGCCGCGACCGCGAAACCCATCGGCGACCCGCCGCCTGCGGGAAGGAATGAAATGGTGCTGGCTATCGATAGCCCGGCTTCTGGCGGGGTGACCTTAACCCAGGTTCACGCCCGGTTCTTTCATGTCGATTTTGGGACGCCGGGTAATTCTACGTTCGGCGTTGGGGCCAGTCACGCTCCGAACGCGGAGATCACAGTTAATGGGTTCATTGACGGCTTTACGAACACGACCAGCGATATTGTCCCGCAGCAGGGGACTGCAACAAAGCTAGATACTTTGGGCGATAAGATCATGACGCCGGTGGTTTACCAGAACCACGGCGGCACCGAATCGTTATGGGCGGATAGCACCGTCTGCACCGACGCGAACTGCACTGGTCCGACGGGCGTTCGCTGGTATCAATTCGATGTTACCGGCGGTACGTTCCCCGCTACTGCTCTCCAGCAGCAAACCTGGACCAATACCAATGATGGCTTATGGCGCTGGATGCCCAGCATAGCCGTCGATCAAAGTGGAAACACCGTCCTGGGTTATTCCACTTCCAGCACGACAATCTTCCCTGCTATTCGGTACGCTGGACGTCTCGCCGCTGACCCGCCGAGTAACCTTGCGCAAGGAGAAGCGGAAATGTTCGCAGGAGTCGGATTCCACAGTGGCGTCCGCTGGGGTGATTATACGAGGACGGAAGTCGATCCCTCCAACAACATGGACTTCTGGCATATCAACCAATATGCCCAAGCCGGCACGTGGCACACCCGCATCGGCAAGTTCAATTTCGTAGGCGGCGGTGGTTCTCCAACTCCTACTCCAACCGCCACACCGACCGCAACTCCGAGTAGTTGCACCTGGTCTGCCGGTCCGGACATGCCTACGGTGCTGGTCAGGGCAGTTGGCGCTTATTTCCCGACTAACGGCAACTTCTACACCATGGGCGGTCGCACCTCGGACCTGGCAGGATCTGACTTCCAGCACGCCCTTCAGTACACGCCTGGTACTAACAGCTGGTTGCAGAAGGCTTCGACATTTCCCGACAACCAAATGAACAATATGGCTTGCGGCGTGTTAACCGTTTCAGGGGTACCTTCGATTTATTGCGTGGGCGGTTCCGCTGCCGGGGCTGCCACAGCGACCGGCCGCGTATTCTCCTACAACCCCGTGAGCGATACTGCGGCCACCTTGACTGGAGACGATTGGCCGGGCGCTATGGGAACGATTCTACCGGGTGGGTTTACGGTGGCTAACAACAAGCTCTACATCCTGGGCGGGTTCAATATCAACGTAGCCTCCACCAACCAGATCTGGCAGTTTGATCCTACCGCTGGTGTAGGGGCAAAGTGGACACAAATGACAAATACGCCAGTGGGAATCATGTATGCGCCGACAACCACTATAGGTGGCATCATCTACGTGGGAGGCGCATCAGATTACCAGGGTGGCACGGTAGTGGACACCACCACTTCCTTCAGCTTCAATCCAATAGCTAACACCATTGGCACGATTGCGGCCATACCGAGAGCAACCGGTGAGACGCGTGGGCTGAACTTCAATGGGAACATGTATGTGATTGGGGGAGGCCGGGTGGCGCCCAATCCTTCCAACGAAGTCGACGTCTACAATCCGGGTACCAACAGTTGGAGTACAGCCCCGTCGTTCAACAATGCGCGACGTAACTTCCCGACCGACACCAACGGCACCGACCACATCTGGCTATCAGGCGGCTACGATGTTGACGGGATAACACCGCTGGCGTCGATGGAAATCTTCAGCTGCCCTCAGGCAAGTCCGACGCCGACTGCAACCGCTACGGCGACCGCGACAGCAACTGCAACGGCTACGGCTAGCTCATCTGCTACGCCTACAGCAACTGCCACGGCTACGGCTAGCTCATCTGCTACGCCTACAGCAACTGCCACGGCCACTGGCACCCCAGGACCGAGGTCTACACCGACGCCCCGGCCACGTCCCACACCGCCGCCGCGGCCGTAAGTCTGCTTAGCTACGTTTTCGTTTCTTCGGGGACTCGTGATCAACTCGCGAGTCCCCGAAATGAGTACTGCCCTTAAGGAGAATTACTCGCCGCGCCAAAAGATCGCCGAGAAGGAACCCAGGAGGCGCACGTGTTGCTTCTGGTTGTAATCAGTAATCGCTCAAGGCCGCGGTGCCGGCTTTGGGCGAGGCCTGGGTCTCCGAATGATCCGCAGCGCGGCGGTGGCTCGGACGCTACAAAATACACCGCCACCAGCAGTTCCGGCATAGGCAAATCCTCCGAAGGCAATTTCTTCACTCGCCACGGCCCAGACGTTTTCGTCCGTCGGAAGTAATCCGCTACTGACGTTAGTCCACTGCTCGGCGTTAGGCGGCGCTTTCCATTCGACTCACAACGGAGATAGTTGATCTCAGCACTGGAGTATCGAATGCTACGTTTCTTTCGTTAGCCATCAACGTGAGCTGATACATTTTCGGAGTCGGTGATCCTGTTGATGGTTCCTGTCGGCGTACTTCGCTCAACTGACAATGGCCACAGCTGGCAACCGGCTAACAACGGATGAAGTACCGGGAATGGCATCAACGCCCGGTAGCTACTGTTAACGGCCATCTTTTGGCGGCAGTTATGGCGGCGGCGTATTTCGTTCAAGCGATAACGGCGACAACTAGTTCAGATGAAGGATGGGTTAACAGCTCGGTTCGTGCTTTCATTTGCGACAGACCCGAGTCGCGATATCAAAATTGGCAGCAGGAAATAATGGTCTCTGCTTGCACTTTATGAAAGTGTTCTAGCCATCAGTACGAATTGTTACATTTTCGTAGGAGCTGACTTTATCGGCGGCGCTAGCACCGTCTACCGCTTTAGTGATTATGGACAGTTGGCTAGAGATTAATCACGACATCAACCAGGCGGATGTTTGGGCGTTGGTGACCAATTCGAGCTGGCACAGTTTTGCAAGAACATATTTTGGCGGCGGCGGTTTCCGCTCGACAGACGACAACTGGACGCCGGTAAACAACGCTTTGGACTGCGGCAACATTTGGTCCCTCGCGCTCGATGCGGTCGAGACTATCTGTGCCGGAACAGCAGGATGCGGAACGCGCATCTATTGCTCCACTGACAACGGCGACAGTTGGACGCTTGCCAACATAGGCCTGACATCGACAAATGTTGCAGCAAAGGATGTGTCCGGTGCTATTGATTTGCCAGCGGTGACATAAGTGTTCGTCAAACCATCATCAGTCGAGCGATAAACGCCGCCGACTTCGAATGCCCCGCGAAAGGGTCTTCATCCGAATCGATGGCTAGCGAAATCACAAACGAAACCTCCAAACCGTTATGGACCGCAACCCAGCTATCTCCATTGTCGGAAGAACGAAACGCGTCGCCAAATGTTCCCGCAACGATGTCACCTGCGAGACTAATTGCCAGGGCACGCACATTGGTAGCTGTTAGTCCGTTATTAATCCCCGCCCAGGTTTCGCCGTCGTCCGTAGACCGGAAAACGCCACCGCCCTGCGTCCTACAAACAATGGTCAATTGAATCTCTCGCTAATGCGATGCCGTCGCCGCCCTGCGGTCCATTCGTTTGCATCCAAATTTTTGGGCGATGGCTGGAAGTCCACGCTCTGCGGTCGGCGATCGTGGAACGCCTGCGACAGATTTGTTCTTCAGCAAGCGACTGGTTGTGATGGAAAATCCGGTTGATCCAAAGGCACACAGAATCGTCCCGGCCACGAAGACAAAAGAGACTGATTAGAAAAGGGCGATTAGAAAATGCGGCTGGATGATAAAGTTTATTTTCATTGCGCTTACCCTCCATCTTAGGTTTTAAGCACAAAAGCAGATCAATAGTTTTCCGTGTTCAGTTGTAAAACGCCTGGCAGCCAAATTTTCATCGGCAGTTCTGCGCGAACAATGGCTTATAGCCGACTCAGAAACAAGCCAGGTAGGCTACGGCCCCGGTAGTGGTTCACCGGGGCCGCACGTGAGAGATTTTTAGTTGTTGCTAACTGCGTGCTATGGCCGCGGCGGCGGCGTAGGACGCGGCCTCGGTGTGGGAGTATGTCTCGGACCAGGTGTTGCCGTTGGGGTAGCAGTAGCTGTAGCTGTTGCTGTTGCCGTTGCCGTCGCCGTTGCTGTAGGCGTGGCTGTAGCTGTAGCTGTAGCACTCGGCGACGCAGTTGGTGTTGGCGTTGGACTCACACCGCCGGGCAAAGGATAAACGTAGGCGCCCCGACTCCTCGTCCAAACCGATAGCGTCGTGGAACCACGGTCGATTTGCATGTCCCACACCATTGCGTGCGAGATACCGTTCTCAAAACGCAGCCAGGTCGGGGACGCTACCGTTATGTCGTCGGTATAGTAAACGCCCCAGTCGGTCC
The DNA here is from genome assembly GCA_049802315.1 of Candidatus Udaeobacter sp. Taxonomy (GTDB): domain Bacteria; phylum Verrucomicrobiota; class Verrucomicrobiia; order Chthoniobacterales; family UBA10450; genus Udaeobacter. Next base: position 1,075 of record JBARMF010000173.1, on the reverse strand, counting down.
CTGCGTAAACCTGGTGGGCATTGTTGGGATTAACAATGATCGAATCCACCGGAATATCCGGCAGATTTCCGGTCTTGTTTACCCATGTGAAGGAGCCACAGTCAGCGGTGCAGGTTACTTGAAAGACATGACCCGGCGAACTTGGCGTATTAGGATTAAAGCCACCTACTCCTACGTAGCCGACGGGCAGATTTGCGGCAGATACAGTTGGATCGAGTGCGACACCCAGGACCGGGCGCAAAGGCAGAACTGTGTTACTATCCGTAACATCCACCCAGTTGACCTGTGATTGAGTGCCGGTGCCGAGGTTAAAACCAATCCAAACGTTGGCATCGTTCGTGCCAGCCATCGCCACGCTCTGGTACTTGGGCGAGTACTTAACCTGATTGATGTACGACCGGTTCCCCAGCGTCTGTTTAGTCATGTTCTGGGTCGTTGGATTATTCGTTACATACCAGTCTGCTGAACTGAACGAAGAGTTACCGCCATTAATGGTCTCCCATACCCGGGTCGTGCCAGCAACGAGGTGGCCACACCCGCCCGGAACACCCGCCGCCGGACAGTCATCACCACCCGGGATACCGCCGTGGAAAAGATCGTACGGCAAAACGAAGGATTGCGTGTCACCGCTCCAAGCGCCGGAGACCCTGCCACTCCAAGGGGCATTTTGATTCGTGCAGCCACTGACACACCGATGCAGCGCCCCGCTGTTGTTGCCTTGCCAAAAGCGCAGGCTCGTTCCGGTGCCTACCGGATCCATGCGCGAGTAAAACCCATCACCGCCAACGCCATTCTGCCACAGTACAGGCCCGGTCGGTGTCCCAGTAAAAGTCATGGAGCTGGAGCCGTTGTCCTGCGCTCCGCCAGTTGCCTGTGGGGAAGCAGCATTGGCGAAATTGCCGCTGATGTCGCCAGAGTAAAACTCGATGGTGTTAAGATCATTGTCCATATTAAACCAAGTCGGATCGACGGTGTTCGATGTAATGTCAGCGTTCGCAGTTCCGTGGACGCCGCCATCGTTTCCAATTGCCAAAATGCTGGAGGACCCGGGCAGGAATGCGAGAGCATGTTGATC
>JBARMF010000172.1:0-10481 GCA_049802315.1 Candidatus Udaeobacter sp. | reverse complement strand
TGCTCGGATCAACACCTAGTTCGCGCGCCGTTTCCTCGATCGGTTTCCCTGGTTCGTAAACGGCGAGATCCCGTAGCTGCGCGTTGGCCAGGTGCCACACTGACGTCATGCGCGAGAGATTAGATGCTAAGGCGGTAACTTTGCAATCCGCGGCATTAAGCCGGCCTGACTAGTACCGATTTGATTTTATCGCGAATTCGCGGTGTGGCCGTTATCAAAACCTGTTCGGCTGTTTTCAGCTTCTTTTCGCAATCGTTGAAACTGTACCTCCAGATTCTTGAGCTCGTCGTCAGAGAGGTTTTCTAAATCGACAAGTTGATTGCGTGCGCCTTTCACGGCGCGAATTAGTTCGTCCAACTTAAGGTGCATCGCTTTGGCGTCGCGGTTCTGCGTGTTCTGAATCAAAAACACCATCAGGAAGGTGATGACTGTGGTGGCGGTGTTGATGATCAATTGCCAGGTGTCCGAAAAATGAAACGTCGGTCCGGTGACAAGCCAAACAACAATTACAAGTACAGCACCGCAAAACGCCCATGCGCTGCCAAGCACACTGGATGAACGCTGCGCAAAAGAACGGAACGCGTCCCTGGCGATGCAAAAAAAATCGCGTTTTTGCTCGTTTCTCTTCCCTTCGTTCGTCCCAGCATGATTGGCCATGTCACTTAGCATTCGCGCCTGACGCCCCACGTGCGCGCACGCTCGTCCGCCGGCGGATAACGGTTGGGCACAAAGCGCATTGATTTCACCGCGGTTTTAGAGAAGACTTGATCCGAATTCATGCAGCAGGTGCAAGGGCTTTCACGTCTGCAAACGGTTCCATCTGAGCCAGCGACTGCTGCCAGGCGGAAGCTTTGGATACTTAGTTCCTGGCGGGATTTGGTGTTGTACGTTGGCACGCCGCTGCTGCTAATACCCGCGTTCGCGCTGGCCCAGGCAAAGTGGAGTCCGCAGGACATTTATCTCTTTGTCGCTGCTTTCGGTGCCATGGGTCATCACCTGCCGGGCATGATCCGCGCCTACGGCGATCGAGCATTGTTCGAACGCTTTAAGTGGCGTTTCATTTTGGCGCCGCTGTTTTTAATGGCAGTCTGCGTGGCTTTTTTCTGGTGGGACCTCAAAGGCATTCTCCTGGTGGTTTTCTTTTGGGGAGTTTGGCACGGCTTAATGCAGACCTACGGGTTTTGCCGCATCTACGACGCCAAAACCGGAACGTTCGATGCACTTACGCGCCGGCTCGATTTCGCGATGTGCCTGATCTGGTTTGGCACTGCGGTGGCGCTTTCGCCTTACCGTCTGAGCGACACGCTGGATACTTATTACATGTGTGGCGGGCCGTTTATTCCGCCGTCGGTTGTAAACCTCGGCCAAAACTTAATTCTCGGAGCAGCTATTTTTGTGTCGGTTTTGTTCGCCGCGCATTTTATTCGGACCTGGGTCGCGGGGCATCGGCCAAATCCGGTAAAACTTGGACTACTGGTAACCAGCATCACGTTTTGGTGGTACTGCAATAATCTTGTCTCAAACATTCTTGTCGGGATTGCGCTGTTCGAAGTCTTTCATGACGTGCAATACCTGTCGCTCGTCTGGATCTACAATCGCAACCGCGTGGAGAAGGACAGCAATATTGGCGGGTTCATGCGATTCGTGTTCCGAAGGAGCGGCTCGCTGGTTGGCCTTTATGTCGGCCTCGTCTTTGCCTACGGGTCAGTTTCCTTCATTAATGCGCATCTCGGAATGGATACCGTCAAACGGATTCTCACCGGCGTGGTGACCGCTTCGACGCTGCTGCATTTTTATTATGACGGATTTATCTGGAAAGTTCGGGAGCGCTCGACGCGTCAATCGCTGGGGCTTGCCGGTGGAACTGCTGATATATCGCTCGGCGGTATGCTTCCCAGTTGGACATGGCACGGGTTAAAATGGGTGGGCGTGTTCATGCTGCCGCTTGGGGCGCTGTGGTTTTGGCAAACGCATCTTTCAATTCCCGACGTGCAACGGACCGCGCGGGTTGTCGCGGATGTGCCTGACGCCGCAAAACCACATCTTGATTACGGCTCTGCATTGCAAAAGGAAGGCAAACTAGATGAAGCCATCGCACAGTACCAACTCGCGCTCCGGTTCGACCCGAAGTACGCGGCAGCGCACATGGACCTCGGGGCCTCTTTAAGTGGGCAAGCCAAATTCGACGCAGCAGTCCCACACATGGAAACAGCGCTGCGGCTTCAACCGAATAACGGCGATTTTCATCTGATGTACGCGAATCTGTTGCAACGGATCGGACGCAACGATGATGCCGCGTTTCACTTCGAAGCTGGCACCCGCTTGAAACCAAATTCAGCTGATGCGCACTACAGTTATGCAGCTTTCCTTCTAGCGGCGGGTAAAATTGACGAATATGTGAGCGAGCTTCGGACGGTTCTCCGGCTCAAGCCGAAGTACCCAAGTGCCGAGCTTCGTCTCGCAGACGGACTTTTTGCGAAAGGAAATCTCAAGGAGGCGGAAGGATATTACCTGGCGGCGCTTCGGGCAGACCCGGAACTAACAGTTGCCTACAACAATTTGGGCAGACTGTACCTGGCTCAGGGCCAGAATTCTCAGGCCGTCGTCCAGTTCACTGAAGCGCTGCGGCGCAACCCTGGATACAAGGAAGCTGAGGAAAATCTCCGCACGGCGAAGGCAGCCGACGCTGAGATTTTTCCGGCCGCGCACCGCTGATCTTGAAAGATCGCGCGCTTCATCTCAATCTCGATGACGCGTGGCCTAACGACTCGGCGGGGCTTCCTGTAGCCGATGCGCGGAGTTGGGGCCCGCGCTTGCGTTTTTCCGCGCCCCCGCGACTGATCGAAGAGTTCTTTCGCGAGCGGGAGAGGGATCTCGCAGCTCCGTTCCTGCTCTACGGCTCCGGCGACTTTCATCACCTGACAGCGCTCCGATTGCGTTCTGTTGCCGGACCGATCGTTCTCGTCTCGTTCGATAATCATCCCGATTGGGATGTGCGGCCGCCGAAGTGGGCATGTGGTGGATGGGTGAACCGCGCATTAGAACTCCCAAATGTACGGCTCGCGAGTGTTTGGGGCTGCGGCAATTTCGAATGTTGGTGGCCCCATCGGATCTTCGGCAATCGTCGTGCGGAGCGCGCCGGAATTCTCGAAGTGCATCCCTGGGCAGACGATCGCCCCTTGAAAGATCGAGAGCGGAAGGGTGCGATCCTGCGTGATAATTGGCGCGACCGTTTTCAAGAATTTGCGAAACGCTTCGCCGGGGAAAATGTCTACGTGACGATCGACCTCGATTGCCTGCGCGTCGAAGAGGCGGTGACCAACTGGGAGAGCGGCTGCTTCACGGTCGCCGATCTTGAGTGGGCGGTTGGAAAATTGCACGAATCTTCCCGCATCATCGCTGCTGACATGTGCGGCGCGTATTCGCCTCCGAAATATGCGCGTTGGAAACAAAGTTTCGCTGCAGAGTTCGACCGGCCGAAGCTCGCGCAACCAAACCTGGAAAAAGCGCGCGCGACAAATTTGGCTGCTCTGGAAAAGCTCTGGCCGGTATTAACTGGATAGTTGCAGGGCAAGGGCACCCCTTGCCGGTGGACCGGGACATTATCGCGATATCCTTCTTTCCGCGATCCTCTCATTAACACCCTGCTTCAGCAGGGTGTCAGGCATGATCAGTGCTCCGTGAACCGCTTCAAAGCGGTTTCGCACAGTGCTGCCAAAAACCCCTGAAGCGGTTGTCGCGCACCAACGCAGTCAGCAGCTCGCTGAAGCGAGGTGTTAATGAGAGTAACAACCTCGGAATTCTAATTCCGTTATTAGCTCATTGAAACGAGCAGAATTCCGGCGGTGATCAGGAGCGCACCAATAGTTAGGCGCGCGCTGAGTTTTTCTTTCAACACGACCGCGGCGAGGATCGTGATAAAAATGACGCTCAAGCCTTGGAAAGGATAAAGATAACTCAGATCGAAACGCTGTAGCAGGCCGAGCGTCAGGAAAAAAGAAACCGTCATTAGAACGACACCGATGGCGACGCGGGACACGAAATAGGAGTTGCGCATACCCTTCGCGGCCGAGAATTCCATCGCTTTCTTCAGGATGAGCTGCGCGGCCACAAAGGCGACCAGCGAAATGAGGATGAACAGGAAAGCGAGAAAACTCACAGGCGTTCCTCCATTTTTGCGATCGGCTGTGCCACCAAAGCCAGCCCGAAAACCACCAGGGCGATTCCACACCAACGCAATGTGGAAATTAGTTCGCCCAGAAAAATCCAGCAGCCCAGCGGGACCAGAATATCGACCACGCGCGAGAGCGGATAAGCAAGGCTGAGCGGGATAAAGCGAAGCACGTAAAGCCAACTGATGAAGCTTGCGATAATGAGAACAATCGCCCACCACACCAACGGTGACGCCAAACCATTGATTCCAGTCCAGGAAAACGCGTCGTCCGGCGCGGCGACCTCGCTTGCACCGCGTTTCAAAAGGAGTTCGGAAGCGAAAACACACACGACGCTCAGGCCGAGTTGCAGCCACGGGTTCCCAAAGCCGGATGGCCGATTTTGCATCCGCTTTTCTACCGCGCGATCAAAGCACCGCAACAGATTTTGAAGTACCGTTGGTAGGGCGCGCCACTCTGTGCGCACCGCGGTATTCGGCGTGCAGAGGACTGCCCGCCCTACCAGGTGATTACTGCGCTATCAAAGCTCATGCGCGTTTGGAAATCGCTGCAAGACTGGATCGTGCCGCGTCGGCCCGAGATATTTGATCACCCGACGAAAGATCGGATTCAGGAGCGGATTGGTGTGCATGATGTAGAGGTCGAGAGGGACCAATTCGCAGTCCAGATGCAGTTTCGGCTCATAGTTGAGCGGGTTGCTGTAGTAATACTTCAAGCCTTGTTGCAGGGACCACGCGATGATATCGCGCAGCGTGTAAAAGTATAAGTGCAGATCGAGCGCGACACTGTAATCCAAGCCGATGCATTCATCATACATTGTGTCGCCACAGACGAGGCAGAAACTGAACGCAACGATTTTGCCGTTTTGTCGCCAGATGAAAAACCGCGCTCGGTCCGGCATCCGCTGAGCAATGGCGCGGAAATAATCTTTGGTCAGCGTCTCAAATTTCAGTTGTGATCGCTCGTGGACGCCCAGATACAGCGGATAGATTTCGTCGATCAAAGGTGTGATGTCGTTTATCACCTCCATTTCAATCTTTGGTGCGCACTCCGCTTTGCGAAACTTCCGGCGTAAATCTTTGCGGGTCGCCTTACTAAGTGTGGCGAAATATTCGTCCCAGTTTGCGTATGGGAGTTGCAGCCGCGTCATCGGCATGCTCGGAATGCGCGCGTAACCATTGGAGACCAGCGTTTCAAGGGCTGAGCGATAGTTCGCTGGGAAATCCTTGAAGACGACAAGGGAAGCTTTGTTTCGCTTGGCGTAAATCCCAAGAGTGGCCTGCAATGCATTTGCCACCCATTGCTCGTCTTTTTCATCGCATATTCCCAGGTCGCCTGTGCCGGCTCCGCAGCCAACCATCAACACACGCATGGTGAGAAAGCGCGGAAAAACCTTGCGGATTACATCGACAATGGAACGGACCTTGCCAGGCACGCCTTCGACTAAATTTTGGCGGACAAAGAACACCGGCTGAACGGTGCGCACGTTGTCAGAGGCATCATCGAGCAGCAGATAATGATGCTCGAAACCGCACTCCAGCGTTTCTTCCACGATCTCGTAGTAACGATTATCTTTGCACTTGTTCTGAAGCGCTCGTTTCCAAGCGTCGCAATTCTGCAACTCGGGCAACCGCACAACTCTAACGGAGCCTTCGGAGACTAGGATGCGATTAGCGTGCGGCATTGGAAAGGCATGTTGTTCTATCGAACAAGTCTGTCGACAGCTGCAACCGTCTCAAACATCTCATTCTGAGCGGAGCGAAGAATCTCTGGTCACTTCTGGATTCAGTTGCCACCGCCACAATCCGAGATGTTTCGCTTCGCTCAACATGACACGCCCGGTGATGACATGAACTTTAGGTCTCCAATCATCCTGCGTTGTCTTTTTTTGTCACGTTCTCTACTTTGAGTGTTCCGCTGCGGATATGCACGCCGCGTTGGGGACATGGAATCTCGATGCCGGCAGCGGTGAGATGCTTGTGGATCAGGTAATTCAAGTCGCTTCGGAACCGGCGCGGGCTGTGACTCATCTCGCGGCTCCATGCAATGAGCTCGAAATCGATGGTGCTATCGCCAAATTTCTCCAGAAACGCGGTCGGCTCAGGATCGTGCAGCGTGGATGAGTGCTCACGTGCTGCGGCGATCAGCGCCTCACGAACTTTGTTCACGTCGCTGCCGTAAGCCACGCCTACCGGAAGACGAAACCGCACACTCGGATCGCCGTAATGCCAGTTGGTTACCGGCAAATCTATGAATTTCGAGTTCGGCACAATGATGGCGATATTGTCGTTGGTTACAATCACCGTACTCCGCGCCCGGATTTGCTGAACTGTCCCCAGGATGCCTGCTACTTCGACGCGATCTCCAATCGTGATCGGCCGCTCCGCCAGGATGACTAGACCGCTAATAAAATTACTGGCGATATTTTGCAGGCCGAATCCGACACCGACGCCAACCGCACCAGCAAAAACCGCCAGTGCGGCAAGATGGATACCAGCGTTCTCCAGAACAAAGAAAATGCCAACCACCAACACGATGTTGCTGACGACTTGGGCAACGGCGTACTGCAACGACCGATCCAGCCCGCTTTGCGTAAGCAGCCGGTTAAAGAGAAAACGTTTGGTCCCCGAGGAAAACCAAAACACTCCCACCAGCAACGCGATCAACAGGAAAATTTGAACGAGGCTCAGAGTGATTGCCGGAAGCGGCGCGTTCCAAGCCAGCGGAATTCCCGCAGCATTCACCGCCGTGACAGTGAAAAAGACAATCGCCGCCAGACTCAGGATCGTCGTGACGATCGCGATGAAGTTAGTGTCGATCTTGAACCGGCTGAAAGAACGCCGAACGATTTGGCTCTGCAAAAACCGGGCAATGATCACTCCGGCTGCGAAAAACCCGACGAAGGCGATCAGTCCAAGAACCGTTACGTAGTGACCGCCGGCGTAAAACAGCGGCCGCTGCAGGGGCGTCATGTCCACGTCCTAGTGTGAACGTGTCATAAGGCTTCGCAACCAGCGCTGGTAGAGGCGTGCTGCCGCTGGAACGCCTGACGTTTCGAAAGGGACGCTACTGCTGTTTGGACGACTTTTCTTCGATGTATTTGATGACGTCGCCGACGGTTTGCAGTTTTTCCGCGTCTTCGTCCGGCACTTCGACCCCAAATTCTTCTTCAAAAGCCATCACCAGTTCGACGATGTCCAGCGAGTCTGCCCCTAAATCCTCAATAAAAGATGCCTGTGGCGTGACCTGTTCCGGGTTCACGCCGAGCTGTTCGACGATGATGTCCTTGACCTTCTCTTCAATCGATTTTTCCGCCATAAAATTTGTTCGGTTGGTATTAGTCGCGCAGGAGTAAGTCCGGCAGCTGCCGGACAGCCCAGCCACAGCATCGCAAGTAAATGAATTAAAGAGGATGTCAATCAAATTTCGGGAGCAAAAGCCCAGTACAAACTTTGTCATTCCGAGCGAAGCCGAGGAATCTCTGGATCATCCTCCGAGCATGTGCGGGTGTTTCTAAATTAGAGATGTCTCGGCTGCTCGATATGACAAGATGTATGGCTAGCCGCGGGGAGATTAGAGCTCTGCAGATAATACACCTTCAAGTTGCCTTCCATTCTGCATCGAGTAGATGGACGTGATGAGCGCTCCGCCGGTCGAGTCTGCCGATCTTCTTGATCTGAAGTTTTTGCCTGAATGGGTGAAAGAACCTCGCGCGGCGAATCATTACGATCACTACACGGCAGAAGAGACGCCTGGTGAAATGCGCAGCCGCGACCGGTTTGGCAGACACAAGGATCGATCATTCCCCTCCCGCGAACGACGAGGACATATTCAACGACCAGGGTCCAAGCCCGACAGGCGCCCCGGCAGAACGCCCAGGGCGGAAGGCACGAGGCGTCGCGATCCCGACCGAACTAAAAATCGCCCTTCGCCGGACCACCCGGCGCAGCCTCAGCCAAAGCCATTCGAGGGAACGCTTCGTTTTCTCCCGCGTCAGAACGTATTCGAAAATGTCGTTGCTCAAATCAAATCCGGCTCGGTTGCTTATTCGTTGTTTGTTCTAGCCCGTTTGTTCCTGGAAAAAGCGGGGCGATATGAAGTTCGTCTCACTGCAAAGGCCGAAGTGCCGCTTTTTCAACTTGGCGAGGACGGCGGAATCTCCATGGACAGACAATTCATGGAGCGAAACGCGTTCCGGTTCGCTCAACGCGACTTTTATCAGGTCAACGTTGTGGAAAGCGATCCGATAAAAGGAAATTTCTCGAATGTCGCCAGATGTCGGTTAAGCGGCACGCTTCTGGGCCCGACCAATCACCATGCTTATCAGCCGCAGTTGCGAAGCTTATACGAACAACGTTTCAGCCGGCGAATGAGCTTTGCCGATTATCAGCGGCAAATCGAGATCGTAAGCGATACCGCGGTGGTCGAGCGGTGGAAAGAGGAAGCCAGAAAGGTCACCACCTACGCAACGGTGCGCGAAGAAACAACTCTGACTTTTTCGTCTACTGCGGAGACGGAACGACATTTTCATTCGCACTATTTGCCGACACTCATCCGCAATGTGGACGACGTAACTATTGGCGGTACGTCGAGCCGGAGCTTGCCAGACCGAATGTTGAACCGGGCAATCGAAGAGGCGTGGGTGCGCGAAACCCGCTCTCCTTCAAACATGATGCAGGAGCTAGCTAGCCGATTCCGGCAAAACGGCCTGCACATTTTTCGTCATCGGCGTGGCATGTTGTTTGTTTCGCCGATTCGCATCCGCGCATTTGTTCATGAACAGGCTGGGGTGTCGCCGTTGGTGAACGCGATACTGGAAGCGGTCTCGGCGACGTCGGGAATTAATCGAAAGCAGCTTTTCGAAACATTGACTGATAATGCGGCGAGCGAAGCCGCCGAGCCGCGCAGACTGGCGCTTGCGTCGGATCTGCGCTGGCTGATCAGCGAAGGTTACCTGATCGAGTTCAACGACGGTACACTTGATCGGCCACGAATGAAATCGAAGCAGTCGCAAAAAAATGTAGAAGGGTATGTGCCAAGCGTGTTGATAGTTCACGCGACCGTCACTACAACGCAATGGCCGCTACAGCTTACCTGGCGAGAACCCTAGCGATTTTGTAGAGCGTCTCTGCGAGATGCCTCGGCGTGACACGGACGCCCTACAATTCAGATAGCGCCGGCTTTCTTCAGAGCCTTGTATGCGCCTTGCTTATTGATTGTCTTGAGACCGCGCGCCGTGACGCGAACACGCACAAACTTCTTCAGCTCCGGAACCCAAATACGCTGGTATCGCAAATTCGGCGCGAAAATGCGCGGCACCATTTTCGTGATGTGTCGGCCTACGCCACCTTTCTTCTTGGCCAAACCGCGCCGGTGAATGACGCTGCCCCGCACCGCTCTGGATCCTGTGATATTACAAACCTTCATGTCGGGAAAAAAGCCGCGTAACTTGCCGCGTTAGAGCGTGGAGGTCAAGCGGATCATTGAAGGAGTGACGGCTTTCCAGCCGTCAAATCGAAATCGACGGCTGCCCAAGCCGTCGCTCCTTGGGTTGAACAGACAAGCCTTCGTAGCGGTCAAAGCTAGCTCGATCACAACCAATCGCGTTTGCAGCAGCGATCATCGCTCAGATTTAATGCACAAAAATAATCACAAATTGCGGATCGGAATCGTAGGAGCCGGCAACATCGTGCGCACCCGCCATTTGCCGTCCCTCAAAAAAAACGCCGACGTGGAAATTGTCGCGGTTTCAAATTCCACATACGAAAGCTCGGAACGCTTCTGTCGCGAGAATTCGCTGGCGGCGCTACCGATCCGCGATTGGGCGGAGTTAGTCGCGACGCCGGAGATCGACATCGTCTGGATCGGCACAACGCCATACATGCATTCCGCGGTCACAATCTCTGCGCTTGAGGCGGGCAAACATGTCTTTTGCCAGGCGCGCATGTCGATGGATCTGGCCGAGGCAGAGGAAATGCTTGCCGTCTCCAAGCGCTATCCAGAATTGGTGACGATGCTCTGTCCGCCGCCTTTCGGACTGCGCGGCGATTTAATGGTCAAAAAAATCCTCGCCGAAAATTACATCGGCCAGCCGCATCACGTGCGGCTGCAAAGTTTCCACGAAAATCACTTGGATCTCGACTCGCCGGCGCACTGGCGCCAAAAGATCGAGATCAGTGGGCTCAACACGCTCACCTTGGGGATTTACATTGAGGTTCTGCAGCGCTGGCTTGGCGACATCACGGGTGTGTTCGCGCGTGGAAAAATCATTCAGCCACTTCGCGAAGCCTACAACGTGATCGTCCCCGA
>JBARMF010000171.1:0-3896 GCA_049802315.1 Candidatus Udaeobacter sp. | reverse complement strand
ATTCGCCCTCGACTTCAGCTTGTCGTGACGTCGGCGATTCACCTTCGAACATTTGTGCGCGCAGTTTCATCTTTCCGTTGCTGATCGTCGCGTGCACGCCGACTGGAAAATTGCAATCGCCGTTCAGCCGACTGAGAAATTCTCGCTCTGCGTGCAGACAAAGCAACGTTTCGGGATCGTTTACCGATTCGAGAACGGCTTTTGTGCTTTGATCAGCAGCACGAATTTGGAGAGCAATGATTCCCTGACCACCTGCTGGCACAAAAATTTCGCAGGGAAGAATATTAAAGTAGAATTGCGCGCCTTCGAAGCGGATTTCGGTTTGGGTTGGCGAAAAACCCAGACGCTGCAGTCCCGCGCGAGCTAACACAATCGCGTCCCACTCATTTGCGGCGAGCTTGCGCAACCGGGTTGGTACGTTACCGCGAAGATCAACGACTTTGATGTCTGCGCGTTTCCAATGCAATTGACGTTGCCTTCGTACGCTGCCCGTAGCCACTGTTGCGCCATTGGGAAGGGAAGCGAGACCGCCTGAGTGTTTAGAAATCAGCACGTCATTAATCGGCCCCCGAGGAAGAACTGCCGTGATTTGCGCTCCTGGGCTGGTTTGACTGGGCAGATCCTTCGCACTGTGAACCGCGACATCCACTTCGCTGGCGAGAAGCGCGCGTTCGATTTCCGCTGTGAACAATCCTTTTCGACCAGCAGCGAGATCGACAATTTTGGAGCTATCGCCGCGTGTAGTAATGATTTTAGTCTCGATCGCGACGTTCGGATGCGCGGTTCGAATTGCCTTCTCAACCAGCAGGGTTTGCGCGCGCGCAAGATCGCTGCCGCGCGTGCCGAGGGTGATCTTCGAAGGTGCCATAGCGCTTGCTGTAGCGGCGGTCTGTGACCGCCGATAAACGACTAGTCCGAACGATATTCCAATCTAAAAATCTCGCCCATAAACTTCCACTCGTCTGCTGTATTCACCAATCCCGCCCGCACTGGATTCTCTCGAACGTAGTTCCATTTCTCGGAGTACGACTCGCTACTTCGCAGCAGATGATCGAAGAACGCTTTTTGCCAATGAGGCGCAACGACTCTCTGTCGCCGCAGCGTTTTCGAGATCAAATTTTTCAAAGACTTCATCCAAGCGGAGAGCGTTATCTGCTGATCGTCCGTCGCAACGAATGCGTGCAGGTGATCTGGCATTAGCACGTAGTTGCCCACCCACGCGCCATGCGCGGGCCCTTGTAACGCGAATTCGACGAAGGCTTCGTGAATTGCCTCGCTCGCCAGCACTTTGTGTCTATGGAATATACAGGCGGTTACAAAGTAGATAGGCGAGCGGACGTATATCAACTCAAGCCGATGCAGGCGCTTTTTTCGATCGTCGGCGGTCATAGACCGCCGCTACAGTTCAGATGTGCGAAGCGAATCTTGGCTAAGCGCGGAATGGTCCGTAATTTTGGAGACCCGATTCAATCCTCGTGCGATCGAATCGACAAACTCAGTAACATGATCGTCAATGATTGCTTCGGCCGCAGCGACCTGCTGTCGGCGGAGTTCGAGGGATTGTTCCGCGACAGAGCGTATGGAATCGATGTCGTAAAGATAAACGCCTTCCAGTTCATTTACGCTGGGATCGACGTCCCGTGGCACGGCGATATCGATGATGAAGAGCGGACGATCCAGCCGCTGCCACAACATCGGCGCGAGTATCTTCGATGTCAGCAAGGGCACCTCCGATGCTGTTGACGTGAGCAGAATGTCGATCTCTCGACATTGCGCCGCCCACTCCTCGAAGGGCACCGCGCGCCCGCTTACAGCTTGTGCCAGTTCGCGCGCGCGATCCAGCGAGCGATTACTTACCCGAAGATCGGTGACGCCACGCGAGACTAGCGCACGTGTCGTGCGCTCGCTGGTTTCACCCGCGCCGAGCACAAGCACTTTGCACTCGCTCAATTTGCCAAAAATTCGTTGAGCTAATTCGACCGCGACGGAACCGACCGAAACCGCACCGCGCGCAATGTCGGTGTGCGTTCGCACCTGTTTTGCCACTCGGAACGCACGTTGAAATAAACGATGCAAGCACGGACCGACTGCTCCCGATGTTCTGGCCGATTCGTATGCCTTTTTTGCCTGTCCGAAAATCTCGCTCTCGCCGACGACCATCGAGTCGAGCCCCGACGCGACTCGGAAGAGATGCTGGACGCATTTGTTGTCCTCGTAACGGTAAAATGAAGGCGCGTCGTTGTTCGGATTGCGATTTAAGTTTGAAATGAGACACCGCGCAATTTCGTCGGTGGAAATCCCTTTATTTGAGACTCCATAGACTTCCACCCGATTGCATGTCGTCAGCAGCAACGCTTCGGCACAGCCGGCGTCGCGCGCGATGGATTCGGCTGTAGCGGTCCCCGCGAACTGCTCCCGCGTTGCCACGTTCGCGGTGTGATGGCTCAATCCGATACAGAACAGGTTCATGGCAGGTGATGCAGCTCCGCCGTGAATGTGATTCCCCACAAAAGCGCCAGAGCAGCACTGAAGCCAATAATGCACAACGCGGCAACACGTTTTGGCGCGAGCAATTTTAAATGGCGACCTTGCAAGATTGCAGCGTAAAGAAGCCACAGCGCAACCGCAGCTATCACCTGAATGCGGGGTAATGGGTGGCCGGTAAAAAAGCCGCTCACGATGCCTACGGTATAAAGGGCAAAACCCCACCACAGGAGACGCGTGATCGCAGCGAACAGGTTGGTCAGCGGCGGTAGCTGATAAAAGATTGAATGCAACTGGTGCGTTTTCAGTTGGCGCTCCTGCAGCAGGTACATCACGCCGGCGATACAAGCGAGCGCGAACACCCCATAGGCTACGAGGGACATCGATGCGTGAAATTCGAGCCAGGAATTCGCCGAAACACTTGCCGGATGCCTGGTATCGATTGGCGAGATCAGGGCAAAACCTTGCAGCAACAATACTAGCGGCGCGGTGAATGCCCCCATCAGCGAAAGGCGATACGCGGGCCCTACCAGCAGGTAGACTAACGCCACCGACCAGGCGAGAAACACAAAAACTTCAAACAGGTTTGTGATGGGACATCGGCCTAACGCCTGGCCTCGAATCCACAAGAAAGCTGTCTGAAAGAGAAATCCCAGTCCGATTGCCAGGAAATTAAATCGCTTTGGACGGAACACACCCGTACGCAACTCGATAACGGTGTGCACGACCGCGACGAGAAAACAGAATGTCGAAACGATGAGAAAATAACGGTCCACTAGGCCAGTTATTTTAGGTTGCCGTGCAAACTTGGCAATTCTACACAACCCCGCCCGCGCGACGGCCGAGCATTCCTGCGCGGTTGCCGTAGCAACCCTGATTGACGTTCAGCTACAGTTCGCTAGCGTTCGCGCCGATGGGTTCTGAAACAGTTGAAAGGCTTCGGAGCGCCGTGCGCGATGTGCCCGACTTCCCGAAAAAAGGCATCGTGTTTAAGGACATCACGCCGGTCTTGAGCGACCCCGAATTATTCCGTGCATCTATCGATCTATTTTTGGAACGCTGCCGCGGGAAAGAAGTCGACAAGATCGTCGGCATTGATGCGCGTGGTTTTCTGTTCGGATCGGCGGTGGCATATGAACTTGGGCTAGGCTTCGTTCCCATCCGGAAACGCGGGAAACTCCCTTACAGGACTGACACTGCAAAGTACTCGCTGGAGTACGGCGAGGCGGAAGTGGAAATGCACACCGACGCGGTAGGAAAAGGCGAGCGGGTTGTGCTCGTGGACGATTTGCTCGCGACTGGCGGAACTTCGGCCGCCGCGGCGGCGCTTATACGAAACGCCGGTGCGGATTTGATCGAGGCGCAGTTTTTGATTGAGCTGGAATTCCTCCAAGGGCGAAAGCGACTCGAGC
>JBARMF010000170.1:0-2005 GCA_049802315.1 Candidatus Udaeobacter sp. | reverse complement strand
GATCTGTTTAATCTTTTGCATTAACTGTCAGGGAACCGACAGCGCTAACGATGCCTTCGATAAGATCTACGCGGCGGACGATTGTTCGATGATGCATTGCGGAAACGCCACCCGACCTGGCCGTCTGGGGCGTTGCCGCTTCCACGCGGAGAATTTCCTTCGACTCGCCTCTCGATCTTTCGCTGCGGGCCTCGCGCTCCTCGGCCCCGCTCGTCGCGTGGTGGCGCAGGCTGATTGTAATCGAAACCTTCCGCCTTTTTCCGTACGATCCCGCGGCCGATGAAACGCTCAAGGGAACGCAACGGCCCCTGATCTTCTGGCGCAACAAAGCTGATCGCATCACCAATGGCGTGCGCGCGGCCGGTGCGTCCGATGCGATGGACGTAATCCTCCGAGTGCATTGGGAAATCATAGTTCACCACATGCGAGATCCCATCTACATCGATGCCTCGCGCCGCAATGTCCGTAGCTACCAGCACTCGCACCGCGCCCGACTTGAAATCTTTTAAAGCGCGCAACCGCTGATTCTGGGAACGATTGGAATGGATAGTGCCGGTTTTGATTCCGCTGCTCTCCAGCCGACGCGCGATTCGGTCCGCTCCATGCTTGGTCCGCGAAAAAACCAGGACCGTGTCGAAGTCGGGATCGCGCAGTAGATGAAGAAGTAATGCGGGTTTCAAATGCGGAGGGACTTCGTAAACAAGCTGAGTGACAGCCTCTACCGGATTCGCTCGTCGTCCAATCTCAACCATCTTGGGCGACTGCTGAAACTGATGGGTCAACGCCTCGATTTCACGCGAGAGGGAAGCGGAAAACATGAGGGTCTGCCTCTCGTGCGGCAATGCCTTCATGATTCGCCGAATCGGAGGAAGAAACCCCATGTCGAGCATGCGATCGGCCTCGTCCAGCACCACAAATTCGACTCCGGAAAGATTGGCCACGCGCTGCTCCATCAAATCGATCAGACGACCCGGCGTAGCCACGATCATGTCGACCCCGGAACGCAGCGCTTCAATTTGTGGGCGTTCACTCACTCCGCCGAAGACGGTGGCCACGCGCAAGGGAACATGTTTCGCGTACGCGCGCACGTTCTCCTCGATCTGGACTACGAGCTCACGCGTCGGCGCCAACACCAGCGCGCGCAGCCGGTGCACGTCATGTTTTGGGTCGCGACGGTTCACCGTTAAGTCGCCATGGCGAGCAACGGTCTGTTTCGATTCTGCGAGCTTCATCAAAATCGGCAGAACGTAAGCGGCAGTCTTCCCCGTCCCGGTCTGGGCGATGCCGATGACATCATTGCCCGCGAGAATGAGTGGAATGGCCGCGATCTGGATTGGAGTCGGCTCGGTGTAACCCGAATCCCGAACCGCCTGCAGAATTTGCGGTGAAAGCTGAAGTGCGCGAAACGGCATAAGACGATAACTGTCGCCCGTTAAGTGCCATCGCGCACCTACTCTTCCTCTAGATCTTCAAGTGCCCGCCAGGTTCGAAGCGTCTGATGGACATATTGCTTCGCGACCAACTTATTCTGTAATTTTCGATCATGAGCACCGTGCAGGAGATCCTCACCGCGATGGACAAACTGACGCCCGATGAGTTGCGCATCCTGAAGCTCGGCGTCGATTCCCGTCCTGCAGATGATGACGATGACCCTGACTTACACGCCGCGTTGCACGAAGCGATCACTTATGCCAGCGCTCATCCTGAAGAAAGCAAATCACTCGACGAGGTTCGCGCGCTCATTCCAAAATGGATTTCCGAGTCGAAATCCGTCACTCGTCACTTCTTGTCGCTTCTTTCTTTTTCCATCTTCCTTCTTGCTTTTCCTGCGACCGCCTACCATCGCTCCGGAGTAACTCAATCTTGTTACCCGCCTTAGATGTAACGATTCACGGATTACATTCGCGGCAGCTTCACCTTCGAAGTCATCGGCGGAAGTTTGCGCGCGCCTTCATCGAGACGGCGCTCGAAATCCTGCGAAATATTCGCGTAGAACGGATATGCC
>JBARMF010000169.1:0-2317 GCA_049802315.1 Candidatus Udaeobacter sp. | reverse complement strand
TTTCTAAGCCTGAAAGAAAAGAAATTTTTTCCTTCGAGACGCGGGTAGCACCACTCGGAAACCACCCCAAACTCCAACGGCGCTTCTTGACACTGTCACCGATGCGGCTGTCACACAACGGTTACTTGGAACTAATTCTGCGTTCACAACGAAACGCGTTCCGTCGCCGCGGGCGTCTGCAATCCAGATTGTTCGCGAATATAGGGTTTTGGATCAATAGCAGGATGGAACGCGTTGTCCTCAACGCGTTGGCATGTGGCTGAGTAGTCTAACGTTCGAACTGATTTCCAACCACGGTTGCAGCCGCTCGACCTAAATATTGAGGTCAGTGGGCGGAATAACCTGGGAGAAATCGACTGTCAGTCGAATGTCGCCGGCTGGGTCAGATCGAGTGATGACGCCGTTATCCTCGTCGACGAACTTCCAAAGAGACAAGACTAACTTTCCGATCACTTCGCGATCGAAGACAAAGCCGTGCATATGAACCGCGGACTCTCCCCCCTTGATCATATAATCAATCACCGCATCGATATCACCCCGATGCACATCGACAGGTCCGATCGGCCTGAAACCGGCGTCGAGCAGTGAGTGGAGTGGAGCGCCGTTGCCGTCTATGACATGGGCGAGATACTCTTCGTTCGGCGAATCTCGACCACTCTCCTTGATGGCATAGACCATCATAATTTTCACTAACAGCGAGCAGAGCCCGAAGCCGCGCGCGGCCGGGTGGAACATCAGGCCACCAACCTCCGCTCGCTTCGTCGATCTCCCATCACCGGATGCTTGAATGATGCCAGTGCCAATAATGTTGTCCGTCGTCCGGTTCAGGACATGAAATAATCGGTGCTCCCGCGCTGCATCAAGGAAAGCCTGCGCTGGACGATCAAAGAGTGTTCCTTCGTTCAGCGCCTCGATGAACGTGAACGGGATTCGGTACTCGGCCTCTCCTGTCAGCCGCACATCGATCCTGTCCTGATCTCGAACGATTGCCGGTCTAAGAGCCATTTCGAGGGCACCACTGGCAAGGCGAGCGGTTCATTGAATTGGTTGACGGGAGGATTGTCGTTTTCATGTCCGCGAGATCCTGCCTTTTTTGTTTTCCACCCTGCAACGACAAAATGCGAGTTCCAAAAACTCAGTCAGCTTTTCATGAGCGCGCACGATGAACCGCTCTTCGTCGCGATGCGCGTGTTGCTGGCGTTGTCGGCTGTCGTCGAGAACGGATATGACCCATAACAAGCCCCACGCTGGCGATGATAACAGTCCCCGCAGCGATGATTTTTGCCAGGACAGCCGGATCTTCGGCCGCCGCTGCCCAGCGGCCGTAGAAAGGCTCGCGGGGCGCCTCCGGTTTCGCCCAATGAAACCGTTCCTGAACCTCTTGAGGGAGCTCGATGAAATACACCTTAGAAATTCCCGTTTTGGTTTTAAGCTCAATCCCGTCCGCTTCTATGCGGCTCACTGTCGCGTCTTTGTAAACCTTTCCGCTTACAGTTTTGAAGTCCTCAGCAAGCGCGAATGTCGCTAATAGAAGCGGCAAGATTGCGATCGTAGTCGCCCAGTCCTTCACGCGCGAGATTCTGCCGTTTTTGTTCTCCATAGGACAATGACAAAATGATATGAATGCTCGAATTGGCCATGCGAGTTTCACAAACGAAGTCAGCTTGTTCAAAGGGCGAGCCTACTTACAACTTCTACCCTTTGCCGCCGTATTGCGCCTCACTCACCTGCTCCATCCAGTTGACGACCTTGCCGTCGAGCGCTTCCTGAATAGCGATGTGCGTCATCGCGCTCGTCGGCATTGCGCCGTGCCAATGCTTTTCGTTAGGCGGGAACCAGACCACGTCGCCCGGCCGGATTTCCTCGATCGGTCCGCCCTCGCGCTGCGCCCATCCCACACCGGACGTGACGATCAACGTCTGACCGAGTGGATGTGTATGCCAGGCAGTGCGCGCACATGGCTCGAACGTGACGCTTGCACAACGAATGCGCGCTGGGTCCGCCGGCTCGAATAGCGGTTGAATCCATACTTTCCCCGTGAACCACTCCGCAGGTCCTTCCTTCCCGGCCGGTTTGTCACGCGAGAGCGCAGCGACGGCGGAAGCCGTGGCGGAGGAGGATGCAGACGCTTGCGTATCAACTCGCTTTATCTCCATGCTTTTTCTATCCACTGCGGAAAGGAGTGTGGCTACGACGGAGTTTCACATGAGAAACTGTTCTTACATTTTATTCCTGCTTTGAAACTCCCACGTCGCCTCAACTCCGTCGTCGCTGCCTCGCGACTTTACCTTCTATCGTTCGCCCGCTTCCGATGTAA